>JAVJTC010000028.1 GCA_040219085.1 Acidimicrobiales bacterium | reverse complement strand
GACGGTGCGGCAACGACGACGACCGAGACATCCGCTCCAACGCAACCCGATCGGCGTCGGAGACCTTCAACGCAGCAGCAACCATCACCGGCATACTGCCACCATAACCCACCTTGCTATTTCAACGACGCACCACTAGGGTGCCGGCGTGCTGACCGCTAGCGGGCTGTCTCGCAGCTTCGGAAGCCGGACGCTGTTCCACGACGTCGCCCTGACCCTCGATCCGGGCCGGCGCGTCGCGCTCGTGGGCGGCAACGGCGTCGGCAAGACGACCCTGCTCGAGATCGTGGTCGGCCTCGCCGAACCGGACACCGGCGAGGTGCACCGACCCAAGGGCACGACCGTCGGGTACCTCCCCCAGGAGCCCGAGACCGACCGCGACGGCACGGTTCTCGAAGCCGTGCTCGCGGGTGCCGGGGAGATCGCCGATCTCGCCCATCTCCTCGGCGAACTCGAGGCAGCGATGGCCACCGGGGCCGACGAGAAGACCATCGCCGCGTACGGCGAGGCCCAGAGCCGATTCTCCCAACTCGGCGGCTACGCGCTCGAGGCCGAGGCGCACAGCGTCCTGTCTGGGCTCGGCTTCCGGCCGGGCGACGCGGACCGGCCGGTTCGACAGCTCTCCGGTGGCTGGCGGATGCGCGTGGAGCTCGCCCGGTTACTGCTCGCGAACCCGGACCTCCTCGTGCTCGACGAGCCGACCAACCACCTCGACGTCGACAGCGTCGCGTGGCTCGAGGAGTACCTGACCGCCTGGGGTGGGGCCCTGCTGTTCGTGAGCCACGACCGCGACTTCATCGACACGGTCGCCGGCCACATCATCGAGATCGCCGGTGGCCGGGCGGCCACCTACGTGGGCGGCTTCGCGGAGTTCGTCGTCGCCCGCGAGGAGCGCATCGCCCAGGCCGAGGCGGCGGCCGCGCAACAGCGCCGCCAGGTCGCCGACGTCGAACGGTTCATCGAGCGCTTCCGCTACAAGGCGTCCAAGGCCCGCCAGGTGCAGAGCCGGTTGAAGACCCTCGAGAAGCTGGCCGCGGTGGAGGTGCCGACCCGAGAGGAACTCAAGGCCCGATTCGCGTTCCCCGAACCGCAGCGGTCCTCACGGGTGATCGCCGAGCTCGAGGGCGTGGCTGTCGGGTACGACGACGAGACCATCCTGTCGGGGGTCGATCTGCACATCGAGCGCGGCGAGAAGCTGGCGTTCGTCGGACCGAACGGCGCAGGCAAGTCGACACTCGTGAAGCTGCTGACCGGAGAGCTCGAAGCGAGCGGGGGCTCGATCCAGCACGGCGCCAACGTGGACACCGCCGTCTTCCACCAGCAACAGGCCGAGGTCCTCGACCTCTCCCGGACCGTCTACGAGGAGTTCAAGACGTCGATCGGCCGTGCGCTCGACGGTAAGAACCTGCGGACGCTGCTCGGTTCGTTCGGCTTCTCGGGCGACGCCGGCGACCGCCTCGTCGGCGACCTCTCCGGCGGGGAACGGACCCGACTGGCACTGGCGAAGATCATGGCGCTGCCGGTGAACCTCCTCGTGCTCGACGAGCCGACCAACCACCTGGACCTGCCGAGCTGCGACCTCCTCGAGGATGCGTTGTCGGCGTATCCGGGGACGGTCGTACTGGTCACCCACGACCGCCACCTGATCCGTAACGTCGCGGACGCGCTGGTGGTGATCCGCGACGGGCGGGCGACCCGCCACGAGGGCGTCGACGAGACTCTCCTGCACCCGCCTTCACCGTCGTCGGGCAGGTCGGCGCCGACGAAACCACAGGCGAAGGCGAAGCCGGGCTCGGGCGCCCCCTCCCCGCAGCGAACGGCGCCGAACAAGCGTGAACAGGCCGAGGCCCGCAACGCCCGACACCGCGCCACCGAACCGGTGCGACGCCGACTCCAGAAGCTGGAGAGGGAGTGGGAATCGGCCGAGGCCTCCGTGGTGGAACTTCAGGGCCAACTGGCCGACCCGGCCGTGTACGAGGACGCCGACCGGCTACGGGACCTCACGACACGCCACGACGAAGCCCGCGACCGCGCGGCCGACCTGATGAGCCGCTGGGAGGACGCGGCCGCCGAGTTGGCCCGCGTGGAGGCGGAGCACGCCTGAGCGCGTGGTGTTCAACCTCGCGCGGAGCCGTCAGCCACCGGCCGCCGCAGCGCTGCTCGTTCGGCCTCGCAGACCTCACGTGCCGCACAGCCCGGCAGGTGGTCGTTCACCATGCCCATCGCCTGCATGAACGCGTAGACGGTCGTCGGCCCGACGAAACGCCAGCCGCGCGTCTTCAGCGCCCTGCTCAACGTCTCTGAGGCCGGCGTCGTCGACGGGATCGGAGAGTCGCCGACGGCGTCGAAGTCCGTCGGATCCGAGGGCTCGAAGGACCACAGGTGGGCGGCGAGCGAACCGAACTCGTCGATCGCCTCGAGAGCTCGGGCCGCGTTGGAAATGGTCGCCTCGATCTTGCCGCGGTGCCGGATGATTCCCGCGTCGCCGAGGAGTCGTTCCACGTCGGACTCGCCGAAGCGGGCCACCGCCGCCGGGTCGAAGTGCTCGAAGACCTCCCGGAACCGGTCCCGCTTGCGCAGGATCGTGATCCAGGCGAGACCCGCCTGAAATCCCTCGAGGCAGATCTTCTCGAAGAGACGCCGGTCGTCGGTGACGGGCCGCCCCCATTCGGTGTCGTGGTAGTCGAGGTACAGATGGTCGATCCTGTCCGGATCGTCGCCCACCGCCCACCAGCAGCGAAGCCGGGCGTCGGGCCCCTCACGTAGCCACCTGTCGACCGCCACGGCCGAGACGTTAGCCGGCTGCCCGCCTCCCGCCGTCACGACTTTGCGATCCCGTTACGAGGCGATGTCAACCCACCGACCCGCGCAGCTTCGCCCCGTCTGCCCCTCTACGGTCGCTCCCAGTGCGAACGGCGGGATGCGCTCACTGGACGCAGCGCCGGAGGGGGGAGACGGACCACCGGTCGGGTCGGGACGCCCGACCTGACCGGGGGACCGTCGCCTAGGCTCACCACCATGGCGATCATCCGCAGCCCTCTCCCCGACGTCGAGATCCCCGATCTCCCCATTACGTCCTACGTGTTCGAACACGCTGCCGACTTCGCCGAACGCACGGTGGCTGTCGACGGCCCCACCGGACGGTCCTACAGCTACGCCGATGCTCTCGGCGCGACACAACTCTTCGCAGGAGGGCTCGCCGCCACCGGCTTCGGCCCGGGTCAGACGCTCGCGATCATGTCGCCGAACATCCCTGAGTTCGTCGTCGCGATGCACGGCGCTCTCATGGCCGGCGGAACAGTCACGACCGTCAACCCGACCTACAGGGCCGAGGAGGTCGCATTCCAACTGCGCGACGCCGGCGCCCGCCGGATCGTGACGATCGGCCTGTTCGTCGACGTGGCGCGCGAGGCCGGCGAGACGAGCGGCCTGGACGAGATCATCGTCATCGGTGACCCGGTCGAGGGCACGACGAACTTCTTCGATCTCCTCGGCCATCCGCCGCTCACCGAACATGTCGCCGTCGACACCGGGAGCGTGGCCGTCATGCCGTACTCCTCGGGGACGACCGGTTTCCCCAAGGGCGTCGAGCTCACACACCGCAACCTGGTGGCCAACATCGAACAGAGCATCCCCGTTTTCCCGCTGAATCGTGACCAGCGGGTGATGGCGGTCCTGCCGTTCTTCCACATCTACGGCCTGCAGGTCGTGATGAACGCCACGATGCGCGTGGGGGCGGAATTCGTCACCGTCCCCCGCTTCGATCTCGAGCAGTTCCTCGGAATCCTCCAGGACCAGAAGATCACACTCGCCTACCTGGTCCCCCCCATCATCCTCGCCCTGGCCAAGCACCCGCTTGTCGACGACTACGATCTCTCGTCGCTGGAACTCGTCACCTCCGGGGCGGCCCCGCTCGGCGCCGACATCGCCGAGGCCGTCCACAAGCGCCTCGGCGTGGACGTGATCCAGGGCTACGGGCTCACCGAGACGAGCCCGGTCACCCACGCCGGCCGCCTCGGCGTCCACAAGTTCGGGACGATCGGTCCGCCGGTCCCCAACACCGAGGTCCGCCTGGTGGACCCGGTGACCGGCGAGGACGCCGAAGACGGTGGCCGGGGTGAGGTCTGGATCCGTGGCCCCCAGGTGATGAAGGGGTACCTGAACCGACCCGACGCCACCACCGCCACCCTCGACGACGAGGGCTGGCTGCACACCGGCGACATCGGCGAGGTGGACGACGAGGGCGACTTCTCGATCGTCGACAGGCTCAAGGAGCTCATCAAGTACAAGGGCTTCCAGGTTCCGCCCGCCGAACTCGAAGCTCTGCTGCTGACACATCCCGACATCGTGGACGCGGCCGTGATCCCGATCCCCGACGACGAGGCGGGCGAGATCCCCAAGGCGTTCGTCGTCACGAAGCCGCAGACCTCCCCCACCCCCGAGTCGATCATGGCGTTCGTGGCGGAGCGGGTTGCCAGCTACAAGCAGATCCGGGCACTCGAGATGGTCGACGAGATCCCCAAGTCGGCGTCGGGCAAGATCCTGCGACGCGTCCTGCGGGACCGCGAACTCGACGCAGCCGGCTGATCCCCCGTGGCTGACCATCGGGTCCATACCGTCGACGTGCGCGTCCGTTTCTCCGAGATCGACGCCTACGGCCACGTCAACCACGCGGCCTACCTCCCGATGTTCGAGCACGGCCGCGTCGAGATGCTCGCCGAAGCCGGAGCGTCGCTGGCCGACATCAGGGCCGGCGGGCACCTGCTCATCGTCGCCGAGTTGACCACCCGTTATCTGGCCGCGGCCGAACTCGCCGACGAGTTGACGATCAGGACCTGGATCGGCCGACTCGCCCGCACGACCTGCGTCTTCGAACAGCACCTCGTGCGCGGCGACGACGTCATCGCCCGGCAGTCCACGAAGGGTGCCTTCTGTGACCTCGAGCTCGCGTTCCGGCGCATCACCCCGGAGATCGCCGAGGCGCTCGAACCCTGGGTGGCGCGATGAGCGAAGCCGGGACCGTCAACGTCTTCGACCTCGTCGGCGGCGAGGAGTTCTTCACCCGCCTGGTCGATCACTTCTACGCCGGGGTGACCGGGGACCCCCTCCTTCGACCGCTGTACCCGTCCGAGGACCTCGCCGGGGCGAACGAGCGTCTCCGCCTCTTCCTGATGCAGTACTGGGGCGGGCCGACGACCTACTCGGACACGCGGGGCCACCCACGTCTGCGGATGCGCCACGCCCCGTTCCCCGTGGGACCCGACACCCAGGCCGCGTGGCTCGGCCACATGAGCGCGGCGATCGAGGCGACGGGACCGCCGGAGCCGGCACGTCAGATGATGCTCGACTACTTCACGTCCGCCGTGGAGCACCTGCGCAACGTGCGCTAGAACGGACCCCGTGACCACAGACGACGCCGCCGACCTGAAGACGGCACTGCTGTCCGTCATCGAGAACAAGGGTCTCACGCGTCTCCCCGAACCGGTGAAGCTGGCATCGGGGGCGATGTCGAGCGAGTTCATCGACGGCAAGGTCGCCCTCGCCGAGTGGAGCGACCTCGAACTCGCATGTCGGGTGATGGTCGCCGAGGTGACCGCCGCCGGTATCGAGTTCGACGCGAGCGGCGGACTGACGATGGGGGCCGACGCACTGGCGGTCGGAGTCGCCGCGGTCGCCGGGTGCCGCTGGTTCTTCGTCCGCAAGGAGCCGAAGGGGCGGGGCACGAACCGCCTCGTCGAGGGGGCCCGGCTCGGTCCCGGCGACCGCACGCTGCTCGTCGAGGACGTCATCACGACCGGGGGGTCGATAATCAGAGCCCACGATGCGATCGTGGCGACGGGTGCGACCGTCGTGGCCGCGTCGACGGTGGTCGACCGGGGGGACGAGGCAGCCGAACGCTTCGCTGCGGTCGGGGTGCCCTACTTTCCTCTCATCGGTTACGCCGACCTCGGGATCGCCCCGATCGTCGGCGTGACATAGTCCGTGCTCCCCGTCGCGGCCCTGACCGCGCCGGTCCTCGCCGCCGCCGAGACCGACCTCCTGGCTGCCCGCTGGATGATGGCCCTGTCCCTGGGCTTCCACATCGTCCTCGCCTGCCTCGGCGTCGCGCTGCCCACGATCATCTGGATCGTGCACCGCCGCGGCCTTCGCAACGCCGACCACGACGCACTGCTGCTCGCCCGGCGCCTCGGCAAGGTCGCCGCAGTACTGTTCGCGGTCGGCGCGGTCTCCGGGACGGTCCTCTCGTTCCTCATGGGCCTGCTGTGGCCCGGGCTCATGGGTGATTTCGGGGACGTGATCGGACTCGCCTTCGCGTTCGAAGGCATCTTCTTCTTCCTCGAGGCCATCTTCCTGGGCATCTACCTCTACGGCTGGAAGGGACTGCCCGCCCGAATCCACCTGGCGACGCTGATACCCATCGGGTTGTCCGGGGTGTTCGGCACCCTGTGCATCCTGGCAGTCAACGGCTGGATGAACACACCCGCGGGCTTCGACATCGACACGTATCTGGCGACCGGGGAGGTGACCGACGTCGATCCGTGGGCCGCGTTCTTCAACGAGTCGCTGTGGCCCCAGTTCGCCCACATGCTCCCGGCCACATACGTGGTGGCCGGATTCGGGACGGCGTCGATCTTCGCGATCGGATGGCTGCGGGGACGACGGGACCGCCTCCACCGTCTCGGGATCGTCATCCCCCTGGTCGTCGGCTGCATCGCCATCCCCATCCAGGTGATCACCGGCGACATCGTCGCCCGCCACGTCGCCGACACCCAGCCTGCGAAGTTCGCCGCCATGGAGATCCACGAGGAGACGGGACCGGCGGGCCTCGCCCTGTTCGGCTTCGAGTCAGGTGGCGAGATCCGGGCCAAGGTGGAGATCCCCGGGCTCACGTCGCTCATCTTGGACTTCGATCCCGATGCCACCGTGACCGGACTCGACGCCATTCCCGACGACGAGACGCCACCCGTCAACGTCGTACGGTTCTCTTTCCAGCTCATGATCGGTCTGGGGGTCGCCATGCTCGCCGCGGCCGCCTGGGTCGGTTGGCGCTGGTGGCGGACGCGGGAGATCCCCCTCGGTGACGGCTTCGTCCGCTGGGTGGTCGTCGCGCTCGGCCCTGCCTCCGTGCTCGCTGTGTGGGCCGGATGGACGACGACCGAAGTCGGCCGCCAACCGTGGATCGCCAACGGGGTCCTACGCGTCTCCGACGCCGTCACCGACAACACCGTCGCCCCCTTCCTCGCGGGGCTCATCGTCGTGTACGTCGGACTCGGCGCATCGGCGTGGTTCGTCCTGCGACGCCTCGCCGCCCGCTGGAACGCCGGTGAAGAGGTCGCCACGCCCTACGGCCCGCGGCCCGCGGCCACACCTGCCGGCGATGTCGACACCTCACCCGCAGGTCGGGAGCGGGTCCGGTGAGCGAGCAGCTTCCCGAGATCGTCGTCTCGATCCTGTGGGCCGGCGTGCTCGCCTACGCGATCTTCGGTGGCGCCGACTTCGGCTCCGGCTTCTGGGACCTGACTGCGGGCGGCGACCGCGCCGGCGCCGCGCCCCGGGCGCGCATCGACAGGTCGATCGGACCGGTCTGGGAAGCCAACCACGTATGGCTGATCTTCGTGCTCGTCTTCTTGTGGACGGGCTTCCCGGAGCCCTTCGCCGCGATCGCCCGGACCCTGTACCTCCCGTTGATCGCCGCAGCGACCGGGATCGTGTTCCGAGGCGGTGCCTTCGCATTCCGCAAGTCGTCGACGACTCTCGGCGAAGCCCGGTTCTTCGGAGCACTCTTCGCGTCGTCCTCCGTCATCACGCCGCTGTTCCTGGGCGCCGCGGTGGGTGGCATCGCCTCGGGCCGGGTACCCCTCGAAGGCACCGGTCATCTCTGGACGAGCTGGATCAACCCCACCTCGGCACTCGGCGGTGTCCTCGCCGTCGGGACCTGCGCCTTCCTGGCCGCCGTGTTCCTCACACGTGACAGCGACCGCGACGGCGAGGCGGAACTGGCCGAGTGGTTCCGCCGCCGGGCGCTCGCCTCCGGGGTCGTCGTCGGCGCGGTGGCCCTCGTCGGCATCGCCGTCCTCGAGACCGACGCACCGACTCTGGCCGACACCCTGCTGGAGGGGCGTGGCCTGGTGCTCGTCTCGCTGTCAGCTCTGAGCGGCGGCGCAACCATGTGGGCCCTTGCACGCCGCTCCTTCACCGTCGCGCGTCTACCGGCGGTCGCAGCAGTGTCCACGATCATCATCGGCTGGGGCGTCGCGCAGTACCCGTGGGTGCTGGTCGACGAGATCGACATCGACGCAGCGGCCGCCTCGGACCCGACGCTGTGGGGACTGCTGATCGCGTTCGGCGGTGCCGCCGTGCTGGTCATCGCGCCGTTGGCCTGGATGCTGCGCCTCAGCGACACCGGGGCGCTCTCGGAGTCCGCCGACCGGCCCGACTCTTCCTCCGCGGTGCTCGAACGCCTGCGCTCCGAATCCACCCGGGGCTGACCCCACGCGGTCGCAGGGAACGGGTCAGCGCATGCGACGCGGACCGCGGTGGGGATCGACGTCGGTCGGGTCCTCGGGCCAGGCGTGCTTCGGGTAGCGCCCCGCCATGTCCTTACGGACCTCCGCCCACGAACCCGCCCAGAACCCCGCGATGTCACTCGTGATCTGAACCGGTCGGTCGGCCGGCGACAACAGATGCAGCGTCAGCGGCACCGCTCCGTCGGCGATGGTGGGTGTCTCGCTGGCGCCGAACATCTCCTGCACCCGGACCGCGACCGCCGGCGGATCGGCGTCGTAGTCGATCGCCACGTTGCGGCCGCTGGGCACTGCGACGGTCTCCGGCGCGAGTCGGTCGAGTTCGCGACGGTGGTGCCAGCCGATGAGGGTCATGAGGACCGTGGACAGGTCGACACGGCGCAGCCGTGCCCAGGTGGCCACACCGTCGAGGTGGGGGACCAGCCAGTCCTCGAGGCTGTCCAGCAGGGCCTGGTCGGAGAGATCCGGCCACTCCCCCACTCCGTGCCGTCGGCAGAACTGCGCGCGGGAGCGGATCCGACGGGACCGGTCCGTCCAGCCGAGGACGTCGAGGCCGTCTCGACGCACACGGGCGACGAGTTCGGCCGTCACCTCCGGCGACGGCTCGGGACGGCGTATCACCACGTCGAGCGCGATCTCGCCCAGTCGCCGCTCTACACGTTCGGTCAACTCGTCACGTCCGTCGTCCCACATGAGGATCGTGCGTTCGTCGATGCGGTCGCCGAAGTCGGCGAGAAGGTCATCGTGGTCGAGGCCGGCCGCGAGCCGGATGCGGGCATCACGGCGTTTGCCGTCCAGGTCCGCAGCGACGACGAACGCCTCGACGGCGAGAGGGTCGGACTCGGCGATCCACGCCCCGCCACCACCCACGGTGATGAACCGGCCGACGCCGGTGGGGCGCTTGGCCGCGACACGGTCCGGGTAGGCGAGGGCGAGGACGCGCCCGGTGTGGGTCGGATTCACGTGGTCGTCGGTCACCGCGGCCCGGCGTGCGAGGTCGGCCGCGCGGTCACGGGCCCGGTGCAGGGCACCGACGTCGAGCGCGCGATGGCGCCGACCCCGGTCGACGAGCAGACGTACGCGTTCGGTGAGGTCGACGGGGAGATCGTCGGGACGTCCCCGGAGGATGTCGCGGTCGTCGAGGAGCGCTGCGAGAAGACACGCCAGCGCACCGTCCCCGGACGGGACCGCGTCGAGGATCATGCGGGCAAGTCTCGGATGAACGCCGATCGCGGTCATCGCGTGGCCGAGTTCGCTCGGGCGTCCCTCCGTGTCGAGCGCACCCAGGTCGGTCAGTAGTTGGCGGGCCTCGTCGAGGGCACGGCCGGGGGGCGGATCGAGCAGCGCGAGCGTCGTCGGATCGGCGACACCCCAGGCCGCCGTCTCCAGGACGAAACCGCACAGGTCGACCTGGGTGATCTCCGGCGAGCGCCGCCGTGGGCGCGTCCCGTGCTCCATCTTCGACCACAGTCGGATGGCGACCCCCGGCCTGGTCCGCCCGGCGCGCCCCGCGCGTTGGTCGGCGGAGTCCCGGCTGGCGGCCACTGTCACGAGGCGGGTCATCCCGCTACGGGCATCGAACCGGGGCTCACGGGACAGCCCGGCATCGACGACGGCCGTCACACCTTCGACGGTGAGGCTGGTCTCGGCGATGTCGGTGGCGAGCACGACCTTACGTCGCCCCGCCGGACTGGGAGCGACGGCCGCGTCCTGTTCCGCCGCGCTGAGACCGCCGAACAGTGGCCGGACGTCGACGTCCGGAGGCAACTCCGAGAGAGCCTCGGCGCTGCGGCGGATCTCACCCGCGCCGGGCAGGAAGACGAGGACGTCCCCCTCCGACGCCAGTGCCTCGATGACCGCGCGGGCGACGGCGGGTTCGAGGTGGTCGCGTCGGCCCCGCGGCCGGTAGGTGATGTCGACGGGGTGGGTGCGTCCGGCGGCCTCGATCACCGGAACGGGTTCGCCACCACCGCCGACGAGAGCGGCGATCCCCGCCGTGTCGATGGTGGCGGACATGACGAGGAGCCGCAGATCAGGACGAAGCGACGCCCGCACGTCGAGAGCCAGAGCCAAACCGAGGTCGGCTACGAGGTTGCGTTCGTGGAACTCGTCGAAGATCACGGCGCCCACCCCCGACAGCTCGGGGTCGTTCTGGATGCGACGGGTCAGGATCCCCTCGGTGACCACCTCGATACGCGTGCGGGCCGACACCCGCCGGTCGTCGCGCGTGCGATAGCCGACGATCCCGCCGACCTCGTCGCCGAGCAGCGACGCCATCCGCGCCGCGGCCGCACGGGTGGCGATCCGGCGCGGTTCGAGCATCACGATGCGACGGTCGCCGAGCCACGGTTCCGCCAGCAGCCGGAGGGGCACAACGGTCGTCTTCCCGGCGCCGGGCTCGGCGGTGAGCACGGCCGAGCCCCGTGCGGCCAGAGCCGCGCGCAGTTCGCCGACGACGCTCTCTACCGGAAGGCCGGTGTCGGGCGGTCCGTCCGACGGGTCAGCCACCGGTTACCAGCGCCCGGCGTCGGGCTTCCAGCGCCGGCTCTTCTTCTTGTCCGATCGCTGCTTCTTCGCCTTCAGCCGTCGTTCCTTGGACCCCCGAGAGGGTCGGGTGGCACGCCGCTTCTTGCGGGGCCGCAGAGCTGTGCGCACATCATCGGCCAGGCGGTCGTACGCGGCCACACGGTTGCGCCACTGGGATCGTTCGTCGTCGGACACGACCCGGACGACCTCGCCGAGCGCGGCGACGAGCCGGTCGCGGTCCGACGCGCTGAGCACAGCGGACCCGGCGACGTCCCAGACCAGCTCCACCCGGGTGTTGGCCGTGTTCGCGTGCTGACCACCCGGACCGCCCGAACCGGAGAACCGCCACTCGAGCTCGGCCGCGGGAATGACCAGATGGCTCGACACCTGAAGGTCGCCGGTCGGATCAGACATGGCGGCGACCGTAGCGTCGGCGACCGGAGAGCACCCCGGCGGGGACCGCCGGCGGCGGTGGAACTAGGGTTGCCCGATGGCCATCAGGGGGATTCATCACGTCGCCATCGCCACCCGCGACATCGACCGGCTCGTCGCCTTCTACCGCGACGTGGTCGGCTTCACCGTCGTCGCCGAGGGGGGTTGGCCCCGGGGCAGCACCCTCATCGACGAGATCGTCGGACTCGAGAACTCGTCGTCACGCACGGCCATGCTGCGCGCCGCCAACACCCACATCGAGATCTTCGAGTACAGCGCCCCCGAACCCGGTCCGGGCGATCCGCACCGGCTCGTGCACGAGCCCGGTTACACCCACTTCTGTCTCGACGTCACCGACATCGATGCCGAGTACGAGCGGTTGCTGGCCGGCGGCATGACGTTCCACCGGCCGCCGCCGGCTCCCGGTGAACTCGGCCCCGGCCACCGGGCGACGTACGGGCGTGACCCGGACGGAAACGTGATCGAGCTCCAGGAGACCCTCGACCACTCTTCCCCCACCTACCTCGACCTGGACTGACGCGCCGGTGGCGGACACCGTCGTCTTCGTCCACGCCCACCCCGACGACGAGGCCATCTTCACCGGTGGGACGATGCTGCTCGCCTCCAGGGCGGGCGTGCGCGTCGTGCTCGTCGTCGCCACGAGCGGCGAACGGGGCGCCGCCACCGCTGAAGCCTCGGGCGCCGGGACCGCCACACTGGGCGAGCGGCGCCGCGCCGAGACCGCCGATGCCGCCGACCTCCTCGGCGTCGACACAGTGCGGTTCCTCCCCTTCGGTGACTCCGGGATGGCCGGCGACGGGCCCGCACCCGCCGGTTCGCTGTGCGCCGCGAGCCCGGCCGACGTCACGTCGACGCTGGCTGCGGTCCTGGCGGTCGAGAACCCGGTGGCCGTCGTCACCTATGACGACACGGGGATCTACGGACACCCGGATCACGTCGCGGTGCACCGCGCGAGCGTCGCGGCCGCGGCCACCGTCGGCATCGCCACGGTCTACGAGGCGACCGTGGATCGCGAGTACCTGCACTTCGTCGAGACCCACCTCGTCGTGGAGGCCGGTGTCGGCCCCCGCCCAGCCGACCTCGGTCTCGCGTCGACCTCGCTCGGCTCGCCGACGGTCATGATCGACGTGACCGTGGATGTCTCCGACGTGCTCGACGCCAAGCGGGCGGCGATGGCGGCCCACGAGTCACAGATACCGGAGACCTCCTCGGCGATGCAGCTCCCGACGGGCGACTTCGCCGCCGTCTACCGCTACGAGTGGTACCGCCGCACCGGTCCCGTCGGTCCGCTCGAGGCCCTTCCCCGGCTCTGAGGTAGCCGCAGCCGGTAGGGTTGGAGGACCAAACGCTCGTTTGATCCGGAGGTCCGAACCATGGCCGGTTCCGTCATCGTCGCAGGTGCCCGCACCCCTATCGGGAAGTTCCAGGGAGGCCTGTCGTCGGTCTCCGCCACAGACCTCGGCGGTGCCGCCATCGCCGGTGCACTCGCGAAAGCCGGCATCTCCGGTGATGACGTGGACTACGCGATCATGGGCCAGGTCATCCTGGCCGGGTCCGGCCAGGTCCCCGCCCGCCAGGCCGCCGTGGCCGGTGGTCTGCCGATGAGCGTTCCGTCGCACCTCGTGAACAAGGCATGTCTGTCGGGGCTCAACGCCATCCACCAGGCGGACCTGATGATCGCCGCGGGCGAGGCGGACATCGTCGTCGCCGGTGGCATGGAGAACATGACGCGCGCCCCCTACCTGCTGCTCGAGGGCCGCTCCGGATTCCGCTACGGCGACGGCACGGTCCACGACTCGATGCAGAAAGACGGACTGACCTGCGCTTTCGACATCTGCGCCATGGGTGAGAGCACGGAACGCTACGCGGCATCGAAGGACATCGCCCGCGGGCCCCAGGACGAGATCGCGGCGGCCTCACACGAGCGGGCCGCGGCCGCACAGAAGGACGGCCTCTTCGACGCCGAGATCGTCCCGTTCGAGATCCCCCAACGCAAGGGTGACCCGATCGTCATCTCCGAAGACGAGGGCATCCGGCCCGGCACCACCGCCGAGAAGCTCGGTGGTCTGCGCCCGGCGTTCGCCGAGTCGGGCAACATCACCGCCGGGAACGCGTCCCAGATCTCCGACGGCGGCGCCGCCGTCGTCGTGATGTCCAAGGCCAAGGCGGAAGAACTCGGGCTGGCGCCGCTGGCGGAGATCGTCAGCTTCGGTCAGGTCGCCGGCCCCAACACCTCACTTCTCAACCAGCCATCGCAGGCCGCGCTCGCCGCGCTCGCCAAGGCCGGCCTCGGTGTCGGCGACGTCGACCTGTTCGAGATCAACGAGGCGTTCGCCGCGGTCGCTCTCGCATCGATGGACGAGCTGGGTGTCTCGACCGACATCGTCAACGTCAACGGCGGCGCAATCGCACTGGGTCACCCCATCGGCGCATCGGGTACCCGCCTCGCTCTGCACGCGGCCCTCGAGCTCGGACGCCGTGGCGGCGGGCTCGCCATGGCCACCCTCTGCGGTGGCGGCGGTCAGGGCGACGCGATGCTGCTGAAGGTCTGAGCGGCTCCGCGTCGACGGGGAGGGACGTCATCGACGTCGTCATCGTCGGCGCGGGTCTCGCCGGACTGACCGCCGGACGGGAATTGGTCCGCGCCGGCGTGAACGTCCGCGTGCTCGACAAGGGGCGCGGGGTCGGCGGTCGCATGGCTACCCGTCGTCTGGGGGCGGCACGCGCTGACCACGGCGCCCAGTTCTTCACCGTGCGTACCGACGTGTTCCGGGCACTCGTCGACGAGGCTGCCGCCGACGGGGTCGTCGCCGAGTGGTGCCGGGGCTTCGAGGCCGATGACGGCCACGTGCGCTGGCGTGGCAGCGACGGCATGACCGATCTGGCGAAGTGGCTCGCCCGGGATCTCGACGTCACGGTCTCGCACACCGTGCGTGACCTTCGCGACGAACCGGCCGACGCGTACATCGTCACGGCTCCCGTGCCTCAGGCGCTGGCCCTGTTGGTGGCCAGCAGAATGGTGGCCTCGCCGGACCTCGACGATCGCCTTGCGACGATCCGCTACGAGCCGACGATCGCGCTGATGGTCGTCCCCGACGGCCCGACGGCGGTGCCTGCGCCCGGTGCGGTTCAACGTCCCGCCGACTCCGATCTGGCTTTCGTCGCGGACAACTCCGCGAAGGGGATATCGACCGAACCGGTTCTCACGCTGCACGCGACCGCGGCGGCGTCACGGCGCCTGTGGCGCAGCGACGACGAGACGGTGGTGGCCGAGATGTGGGCTGCCGCTGCGCCGTGGACGTCGGGCGCTGGGGTCAGCGGGTTCTCGATCCAACGGTGGCGCTACGCGGCACCGGTGACGCTGTGGCCCGAGGCCTGCGCCGTTCTCGACACCGACCCGCCGGTGATTCTCGCGGGCGACGCCTTCGGATCGGCACGCGTCGAGGGTGCCGTCTGCTCGGGTGCGGCGGCCGCAGCTGCGGTCCTCGCCCGCCCCCGCTGAGACTGATCAGGGGGCCGGCGACTCGATGGGGCGGCCGCGCTGGTCCAGAACACTGATGGCCGTCGGCCCACCGAGTTCCAGCACGCGGCGGATGTCGTCGGTGCGATCGCCGTCGTCGAGATGCACCACGATGCGGGCAGGGGCATCCGGGTCGGCGGCGAAGGTCTCACGCCACGCCGTCGAGGCGGCGGAGCGGGCGAAGAGACTGTAGAAGGCGCCGACCGCGGCCCCGAAGGCGGCGAGGCCCACGAGGGTGGCCGACCACACCGTTGCTCCGGAAGTGTCCGATGTCGCCGAGACGACGCCGCCCACGATGACACCGAGTATCAGCCCGGCCAGAACCCCGCCGAGCACTCCGACACCGAGGCGTCGGGCAGTCAGGCCGAGGAAGCGGCGATCGGCGCGACCCATGGGCGGGGCACCCGAGACGAAGGACGCCTGCCCGCCGTCGAGGCCGTCGCGTTCGAGTGCGGCGAGCACCTCGCGGGCACGGTCGGGGTGTGGGTACACGGCCACGACGTTGGTCTCGCGGAACGGCTGGAGCTCCACGGCGACCGGGGGCTCGGGGGCGTGGTGGGGGTTTCGGGTGGTGTTCGTCATGTCACGTCGAGGGTTACCCGCACCGGGACGGAGCGAAACTTCCAGGAGCCCGACCGTGCTGGCCTGGGCGGGTCAGCTCGACGGGAGCGAGGTGATCTTCCCGCAGGGGAGCTCGTCGCCGACGGCACGCCACGTTGCGAGATACGAGCCGAAGCGGGCCGTGAAGGCCTGCGTGTCCTCTGCGAGTAGTCGCGCTCCGAGACGGCGGGAGCGCCGGAGGAGGTCGGCGCGCTGATGGGCCAGGACGAGATCGAGTTCGGACCGTTCGGAAGCCGTTGCGAAACCCTCGCCGCCGGCGTGCAGCCACGCGGAGAGGACGGCGAGGTCGTGGTCGTCACCGAGGGCATCGGAGAGGGCCTTCAGACCGTCCCCCATGGGGGTGAGCACGCTCGGCGCCGCCATCTCGAGGAGCCGTACCTCGTACCAGAGGTACTTGACGCGCTTGCGCCAGTCGTGGAGAGCGTCGTCGTCGGGTGACGTGGCGGAGCGTTTCAACGCCCGGCGCGACCGGGCGTAGGTCGCGCCCACACCCGCTGCAATCGCATCCAGGTCGTCGCCGAGATCCCAGCTCCCGGCGATCAGGCGGCCCGCACGCAGCTGGCGCCGGGCGACGTCGAGACGTTCGTCGCCGGCGGAGAGGGACGCCGACACCTCTTCGGAGCGACGTTCGAGCTCAGCGCGCACCGAGGGGAAGCCCCCGGGTGCATGGTGACGGTTGGCCTCGACCAGGTGGTCGAACGTCTCGAGGACGGCGTGCGCGTCGCGTATCGCGGACAGGCCCCGGGAGAGATCTCTGAAGTGGACGTTGAGGCGGCTGAACCCCCCGCCGAGCGAGGGCCGCACCAGACGGGCCAGGCCGCGCAGCTTCTTGCAGCGCTTGCGGACGTCGTGGACCGACTCGACGATGCCGAGATGGTCGAGGTCGTCGAGGGTCGCGAGAGCTCCCTGTATCTGTTCGTCCGCGATGCGGCGGGCTGCGTCGTCGACGCGCTCGCCGGTCTCGAACCGGTAACTCACGGGAGAATCCTTCCCATACCGCCAGGTCGATGTGTGCGGGGCCCCTCGCCCGACGAGAAGACCATCGGCAGGTCCCGTTCGGATTCCAGCGTCGGGGAGCTCCGGCCGGTCGCGAATCTACCGCGACATCACCGCGACCTCGGTGTCGGGGCCGCACGACCGGTAGGCGCGGCCGGTGGTCACAGGCTCAGGTGGCGGTGGCCGCCGGTGGCGCCAGGCGATGGATCAGCGATGCGCACGCCGTCGCAGCGACCGCCGCCGACACGACGACCGGCCCGTACTCCGGATCAGACGCGCCCACGAGCCGAGCCGACGCGACGGCCGTCCACCCGAGGGCTGCCACGGCGATGCACGTCTCGACCACGGTGAGACCCCGTCCCGCCGGGCCCCGTGGCGTCGTGCGCAGGGTTGCTCCCACGAGCGCGCCATGGGCGACGAGCCCTGCTGCGATGAAGCCGACCACGACCGGCGTGCCGCCCACCCAGAGGAGGACGACCGTGAGGACCGCGGCGAGGATCACCTCGGCGGCCGCGCCGAGGGCGGCGAGTCCTCCGCACAGGTGACCGACCGTGTCACGCAGGTGGAGCTTCGCCACGCGGGCCAGGTCGCCGGGCACGGAGCGCCAGAGGTGCCACGCGGACCCGCCGAAGCGCACGAGGTCCTCCGCGAGTGCCAACTGGTCGGCCTCGTGGCGCGCGCGGTGCGTGGGCGGTGCCAGGCGCCAGACCTGCCTGTAGATCGCCAGGTGCCGGCGCACGCGACGGGTCGGCATCTCAGGTGGTCCAGGCGACGTTGTTGGAACGGGCGTAGGCGACGATGCGGTCCAGGCGTGCGAGTTCTTCGGCCAGCACGGCACGGCCCTGCGTTGTGATGCGGTAGTAGCGGCGCCGGGCGTCGTCGAGTTCGGGGCTCGGGCGCTCGTCGGTCTCGATGATGAGGCCGAGGTCGATGAGTCGACCGAGTGCCGCGTACAGAGAACCGGGACCGAGGCCGGCCCGCCCACCGGTGAGTTCGTCGGCTTCGGCCATGATCCCGTAGCCGTGGCTGTCACCGGCTGCGAGGACGACCAACACGTGCAGGTGGGATCGTGGAACCGTCACGGCAACAATATAGCGGTATCCGATATAACGATCAACGCGTGTCGACTGGTGTCACACGACGCTGGCAGGATCATGCCATGAACGCAGCGACCCACACCGATCGCCCTTCTGAGGGCTTCGCCGGCTTCCGTGCCGGCCTCGGGATCGTCGACGAGCTCCCTGGCTGGACCCGGGAGGAGTACCACGACCGCAAGCCACGCGTGGCCAGCGAATTGATCGAACCGGCAAGAGCGCTCGTTGGCGACATCGGCGACCGGCTTCGATCCTCGGTCGACGACGGCCTGGTCTGGGAGACGAAGGTCGGCGGGTCCATCTCGCCGCTGAACCGGGATCTGCGCTTCGCCCGCGACACATCGACTCTCTACAAGGATCACCTGCTGCTCACCTGGTGGGGCGGGACCGACAGGCGACGCACCCCGACACTCTGGTTACGGCTCACCGCGGAGGACGTCGGCTTCTCCAGCGGGCTCTCATTCGACGGCCCGGTGAGGCAGCGGTGGCGCGACGCCGTCGCCGGTGCGCCCGGGGCCGAACTCGAGGCGGTCATCGCCACGCTCGCATCGGCCACGGGTGCCGAGGTCCACGGGCAGGAACTCAAGCGGGTCCCGGCCCCCTGGGGAGCCGACCACCCCCGGGCGGACCTCCTGCGCCACAAGGGATTCTGGGTCCGGTGGTCCGAACCGATCCCCGCCGCCGCACGCAACGCCCGCTTCGTGACCTGGGCGGCGCGGAGGCTGGAGCAGTGCGGGCCCGTGCACCGCTGGCTACAGGAGAACCTCACATGAGTGACCGCACCGCATCCGAGGAGCTGTTCTGGGACCTCGCGGAGCAGGTGAGCGCTCGCTGTCCGACGCACTGGCCCGCGGTACCAGGTGAGGTGCCGGCGTCACGTCGAAGTACCGGAGGCGGTGTCGGCATGGCACCATTGGACCAGCTACCCAGGGGGAACAAGATGGCGCGTATCCCGATGCTGTCGGCATCAGAGCTCGACCCGGAACTGGCGGAGATGGTCGACGCCGACCACCGCACACCACTCGAACTCGGCAACATGCGGATCTACGGCCATCGACCCGAGCTGGCCAAGGCGTACGCGCAGTTCGCCGGGGCGATGAAGACACCCGGCCTGCTCCCCCGACGCCTACTCGAGCTGGTCCGACTCCGGATCGCCTTCCACAACCAGTGCCGCAGCTGCATGGCGATCCGCTATGCGGACGCGGTCAACGACGGGGTCACCGAGGACCTCGTCTGCCAGCTGCAGGCACCGGATGAGGCGACCGACCTCACAGACGCCGAGCGCGCCGCGCTGCGATTCGCGGACCTCATGGCCGCCGACCACTGGTCCATCGACGACGACACCTTCGTCATGCTGCGCGAGCACTTCTCCGACGCGGAGGTCGTGGAACTCGGGATGACCATCGCCCTCTGCGTGGGATTCGGGCGACTGTCCATGGCCTGGGACATGGTCGACGAACTGCCGGACCGGTTCCGGGACGGAGCGACGGGCACGGTCACCCCGTGGGGATCAGACGCCATCGTCGTGAGCTGACCGCTCTACGTCGGACGCATTCGCAAATTCGGTTGTCGGCGCAAATGTGAGACGGTAGCGTTTCGTTCGATACGAAACGGTCCCGTTTCACAGTTGCACGTCCGACAACCCGGAGATGACGTCGAGATGGCACCCCCCGTCGCCGCCGACCCCAGCCGCCCACTGCACGAAGACCCTGAGATCCACGCCCGGCGCTGGATCCTGCTGGGCGTGATGTGCCTCAGCCTCGTGATGGTCGTCATGTCCGTCTCGGGACTCAACGTCGCCATCCCCAACATGCAACGCGAACTCGGGGCGACGGCCACCGAACTGCAGTGGATCATCGACGCCTACGCCATCGTCTTCGCCGGGCTCCTGTTGACGGCGGGAGCTCTGGGTGACCGCTTCGGTCGCAAGGGTGCGCTGCTGGTAGGCCTTGTCATCTTCGCGCTCGGCTCGGCGATCAGCGGCCTCGCCGATGAACCCGTCCAGGTGATCATCGGGCGCGGCGTGAGCGGCATCGGTGCGGCCTTCGTCATGCCGGCCACCCTCTCGCTGATCTCCGCGGTGTTCCCCCCCAACGAACGGGCCAAGGCCATCGCCCTCTGGGCCGGCTTCGCCGGGGCCGGCGGAGCCATCGGACCGATCATCAGCGGCGCGCTGCTGGAGGGCTTCTGGTGGGGATCGGCTCTGCTCGTCAACATCCCCGTCGTGGCACTCACGATCGCAGCCGTGGCCGTGTACTCACCCCGCTCACGCGACGACGACGCAACCCCGCTCGATCCGGTCGGCGCAGTCCTGTCACTCGTCGGCCTGGCGGCACTGCTGTTCGGCATCATCGAAGGTCCTGAGCGCGGCTGGGGTGACGGCCTCGTCCTCGCCGGCTTCGTCGTCGCCATCGTGACGCTGACCGGCTTCGTCGTCTGGCAGGCCCGGACCCGGTTCCCGATGCTGCCCCTGCAGTTCTTCAAGGACGGTCGGTTCACCATGGGATCCGTCGTGATCACGGTGGCGTTCTTCTCGATGTTCGGGTTCTTCTTCCTCTTCACCCAGTTCCTCCAGTTCGGACGGGGCTACTCCCCCCTCGACGCCGGCCTCGCAACCCTCCCGTTCGCGCTGGCCATGGTGGTCTTCGCGCCCCGCAGCGCGGGCTGGGCAGAGAGGTTCGGACGGACTCCCGTACTGACAGCGGGCTTCGCGGCGACCGCGGCCGGCTTCGCCATCCTCGCGGTGGCGAACCTGGGCACCTCGTATCTGATCCTGACCATCTCGCTCATCCTGCTCGGCGCAGGAATGGCTCTGACCGCCGCCCCGTCGACCGGAGCCATCATGGACTCGGTCCCGATGTCCAAGGCCGGCGTGGGGTCGGCCATCAACGACACGACCCGGGAGCTCGGCGGCGCCCTGGGCATCGCAGTTCTCGGATCCATCGCGACCTCCGCCTACCGCAACGAGATCTCGCTGGACGGCCTCGGGCTCGACGCCGAGTCCGCCGAACTCGCCTCTGAGTCCGTCGGACAGGCCCAGGGCGTGGTCGCCACGGCTGGCGCCTCAGGCGCCGAGGTGGCGTCCCGCGCCGCCGACGCGTTCGGCGGGGCATACAACACGGTCATGTTCGTCGCGACGATCATCGCCGGCCTGTGCGGCGTCGGCGTGGCGATCTTCGGGCGTCGGGCCGAAGCCGCGGTGACCGACAACGCCCTGTCGGCGTCGGAACGTGCCGTGCTCGCCGACAACGCCCGCAAGGTGGCGGCGGAAGGTCCGTCATGACAGCCGATCCCTCGGCCACCGCGGTGGACCCGCGGGTCGAGAGATCCCGCCAGGTCATCCTCGAAGCGACCCTCGCGCTGCTGGGCGAAGTCGGCTACGGCGCTCTCGCCGTGGAGGCGATCGCGGCGCGCGCCGGTGTCGGCAAGTCGACGATCTACCGACACTGGTGCGGCAAGCTCGACCTCGTCGAGGACGCCCTGGCGACGCTGAAGTCCACGGTGCTCGTCCCCGAGACGGGGGCCTTCCGCGAGCGCCTCGCCGGCTACCTCGTGGAGATCACCCGGGCCGTCAACGACTCGACGTGGTCGTCGTGCCTGCCGGCGATGATCGACGCCGCCGAACGAGACGGCGACGTCCGCGAGATGCACCGCGCCTACACCTGCGGTCGACGAGGCGTCCTCGAGGACTTCCTGAACGAGGGCGTGGCCTCGGGCGACCTTCCAGAGGGGACCGACGTCCGCATCCTGGCCGAGGCGCTGATCGGGCCGATCCTCGCCCGACGGCTCCTGCTCCACGAGGCCTATCCCGTCGACGAGGTCGGCCGCATCGTCGACCAGCTGATCGGCAGCGATGACTGATCGACCGTCATGATCCTCGCGGACTTCACCTTCGACTCGACGGCAGGCCGCTGGGCGATCACCGGCGCCGTCGTCCTCGGAGCCGTGCTCGTCGCGTGGACGGTGGGCCGTGTCGTCGCGACCACCGTCGACGATCCCACCCAGCGCTACAACGCCCGGCGCCTGGTCCGAGGTGCGATGTGGATCACCGTCGCCGTCGCCCTGGTATTCGTCTGGAAGCCGCTCGACGGGAACCTCGCCCCCGCTCTCGGTCTCGCCACCGCCGGACTGGCCTTCGCCATGCAGGAGGTGATCGGCGCGATCGCGGGCTGGTTCAACATCACGTTCGGCCGCGTCTTCCGAGTGGGCGACCGCATAGAGATGGACGGCGTGAGCGGAGACGTCATAGACATCTCACTTCTCAAGACACGGATGATGGAGATCGGATCGGCGGGCGGTGGCTCCTGGGTCCAGGGTCGGCAGTTCACCGGCCGCGTCGTCTCGATATCGAACAAGGCGACGTTCACGTCGCCGGTCTTCAACTACAGCAGCTACTTCGAATACATCTGGGAGGAACTGAGCGTCGCCGTACCCCACCACGGTGACTGGTCGACCGCCGTCGTCATCCTCGAGGAGGAGGCGAACCGGCTCTCCGATTCGGCAGGCGCCCGTGAGGCGATGCGCGAGGTGCGGTCACGTTTCCCCGTGCCGGCGACCGAGGTCGAGCCGAGGGTGTTCGTGTCGGCCGACGAGGACTACATGCGTCTCGCCGCACGTTTCGTGGTCCCGACCCGCAGCGCCCGCTCGGTGATCGACGAGATCACGCGGTCGGTGCACACCCGGCTCGAAGACGCGGGGGTGGAGGTCGTTTCGACCGACGTCGTCCAGCAGGCGCAGGAGACCTGGGAACCCGTGCGCGCCCGGCCCGAGGCTCACGACGAGGCTGGGCCCGGTTAGGAAGTGGCCGGATACTGGGGTACGCCCTCGCCACCGCTGGGGATGTCCGAATCCGGCCCCACGAGACCGTCGGGGTCCTCGGTGACGGGCTCGTCACGCTCCACGTCGGTCGGGTCGGGTGCGTCCGTCTTGTCGTCGAAGTCGCCTTCGTCGAGCTGACCCTCCTCGAGCAGGGTCACGTCGGTGGCGACGACGACGACATCGGCGCTGTAATCGGGCAGCACGGGAACCGAAGTCACTTCGCCGACCGTGCCGATGATCCGGACCAGATCCCCCGCGTCCGCACCATCGAGGTCTTCCACACCGGTGACGAAGAGTGGCTCGGCGCGGGAGTCGGCCCCGCTCACGTAGAACGAGAACGAGGGTGAGTTGGAACCTTCGATCGCTGAGATGATGAACGATTCGATCTCGACGGGCGACCCGACGGCGATCTCGCCCGCGACGATCTCGTCGACCGTGCCACCTCGAGCTGCGATGTCATCGCTACCGCACGCGGCGGCGAGCAACACGACAGCGGCGAGCGCCGCCACCAGGCCACTGAGACGAGACCCGAGCGCTGCGGGCTGTCGACTGACAACTGCCCGGTTGGGCCTCCTGGTGTCCGATCGCCGGTTCTTCGAGCTCATGGTTCTCCGGGGGTCGATGGGATCTGTGTCCGGTCAATCCGATACCCCGAGCCTCGATCGCCGAAACACATTCCCAGGTTCGGCAGCTCCTGATGAGACAGCTCTCGAACGTCGGAACCGCTGATCAGAGGCGATCAGACGGAGAGGGCGCCACTCTGAGCGGGCACTTCAACGCCCAGTGAGCCTGACGAGCTCCTACTGCGGACTGCTTGGGCCTGTGATCGTGCCGCGGTCGGGTCGGTTCGTGAAGTACCAACCTGTCGCTGCCCCGTCGCACGTCAGAATGAGGTCCCTCTGTCACTGCGAGGCGGCCCGCGCCTGCCGCTTGTGCCGATACATGGACTGATCGGCCTTCCGCAGCAGATCGCCCGGCGTGTCCCCCGCCTTGGAGTCCGCGACGCCCACGCTGACCCGCACCTGAATCGGGCCTGCCGTGGTGGAAACGGCCGAGGCGAACTCGGAGACGACTCGGGCGCGGAGGGCACTGTGTCCGGAATCGGCCGAGCAGACGAGAGCGAACTCGTCGCCGCCGAGCCGCGCGACCACGTCGTCGGGTCGCACCGACGCGCGGAGACGTCGCGCCACCGCGGTCAGCACTTCATCCCCCACGGCGTGCCCGTAGCTGTCGTTGATCGACTTGAAGTGGTCGACGTCGACCATCATCACAACGATGCCCTCCGGAGCGTTCCACATGTCCTCGAGTCGCTCGAAAAGGGCACGCCGATTGGCGAGGCCGGTGAGCGGGTCCTGGTGGGCCTCGAGGGTCAGGATCCGCTCGACGAGGTGGTGCTGGGTCACGTCGGTGAAGGTAACGACCGTAGAGGCGGCCACTCCATCCACGCCGGGCACGCACGTGGCGCTCACCGTGAACCACCTCACCTGGCCATCGGTCGTCAAGCCATGCTCGCCCGACCAGCGCTCCGGGGAGTCAGCGGGCAGCTGGTCGGCTGCCGCAGCGTCTTCTTGACGTCGCCCTCCCCGGTCGAGGAACGAGTCGGCCAGTGACGCAGCATCCGCGCCGACGAGGGAACCGCCGGCGGCGTCGAACAGCGCCACGGCAGCGTCGTTGCCACCGGTCACCTTCCCGGAGGAGTCGATCGCCACCACTGCGGTTGGCAGTGCATCAAGCGTGCTCGCGAGCCCATCCCGGTCGTCCTCTATCCGGGCCAGTCGCTCCCGGTGCTCGGTGACGTCGAAGCACACACCGATGTAGCCTGCGAAGGCACCATCGGGCAGCGCCCAGGGCGCCCCGATGTCGAGAATCCAGCGGTCGACGCCGTCGTGGCGTTGCAGGCGGTACTCCATCTCGAAGCGCTCCTGCCGTGCGAACGCATCGAGGTAGACCGACATGCAGTACTGCTTGTCGTCGGGATGGACCCCCTCGAACCAGCCCTCGCCGCGTTCCAACTCTTCGCTCCGGCCGCGGAAGGCCAGCCAGGTCGCGTTGAAGTGCGTGCAGGCGCCTGTCGTGTCCGAGGCCCAGAGCAGTGCGGGTTGGGCATCCGCCATCGCCTTGTACATGGCCACGAGGTACGACTCGTCGTATTCCAAAGGCACGTTCATGGATTCCGACCCATCGTCGTCGGTGGATGAGGGGATCTGTGCCGCCACAAGAACCATCGGCCTTCTCGGGACTCCCTGCGAGAGCCGAAGGTCCCGCGCAAGGGCCGTCCGCTCGAACCTCCGACTTGTTCCTGAGAGGCCGATCGGCACGGGCTGCCGGTCGTGGCCTCCGGTTCTCCTCTCAGGGGTTGGCTCGCCGATCTCCCTGCCGGCTTCGGCTGGCTCCCGGGGTCGTTCAGTCGCAGGTCGTCGTGCAGCGGACGTAGGTCCCCCGGGACGCGACGACCATCAGCCTCGTGCGGACCTCGCGCAGACGAAAGGGAGCCGTCGGGACTTGAACCTCAGCCACTGCAGGAGAGCTCCGGTCAACCCGACTCGCCGAAGTGACGCCGGGCGCCCACAATCGGGGGATGGCCGATGCGACGACATCAGAGATCTCCTTCGTAGGGGCGACCGGCGCCCACCTCAGCGGCGTGCTCCACCTGCCAGAAGATCCGACCGGGTCGGTGCTCCTGGCGCACTGCTTCACGTGCTCCAAGGACCTGCATACGATGACCCGGCTCGCCGATTCGCTCGCCGATCGCGGCTACGCGGTCCTGCGTTTCGATTTCACCGGTCTCGGTGACTCCGGCGGCGAGTTCACCGCCTCGACCGTGTCGGCCAACATCGGGGACCTCACCCGGGCCACCGTCGCCCTCCTCGAACGTGGCTACGGACCGTGCGGGCTCGTCGGCCACAGCCTCGGCGGCGCCGCGGTACTCCTGGCAGCGCACCGACTCAAGACGGTGCGTTCGATCGTGACGATCGGCGCGCCGGCCAGCCCGGGCCACGTGCGGGGCCTCTTCGCTGACTCCACCGACGAGATACGCGCGAGCGGAGAAGCTGTCATCACCGTGGCCGGGCGTGACTTCCCCATCTCCGCCGACTTCCTCGAGGACCTCGACCGCCACGACCAGGCCGACGCCACCGCGGAACTGGGGCGGCCGCTGCTCGTCGTCCATGCGACCGACGACGAGGTGGTCCCGATCAGCGAGGGCGAGAAGATCTTCGCCGCCGCTGACCAACCCAAGGCGTTCTGGGCGATGCCGGGCGCCGATCACCTCCTCACCCGACGTGAAGACGCCGACCGCGCCGCACAGGTGGTCGGGTCGTGGTTGGATTGGACCCGATGAGACCCCGCCGCCGCTCAGCCGCCCGCCTGCTCGCCGCCCTCCTGACCCTCACCCTGCTCGCCGCCGCCTGCGGCGACGACGACGATGAATCCGGCACCGACGGGGACGGGTCCGCCGAAGGCGGCGACAACGCGGAGATATTCGACTTCGCCGAGGTGCAGGCGAGCGACTTCGTGTTCGAGGCCGACCCCGCCGACCCGACCCGGGGCATCTTCCGGGTCACCACCACAGAGCCGATGATCTGCGCCATCGTCTGGGGTGAGGACGGAACGTTCGGGCGGTTCAACAACAGCCTCGCGATGAACGGGACCGGGATCATCGAACACGACGTATTCCTACCGGACCTCGTCCAGGGCGAGCCCTACGCCTTCCGCGTCCAGGGGACCACAGCCGACGGGCGTCAGTTCCGCTCCGACACCCTCGAGTTCACGATTCCCGTCACGGAGCCGGTCGAGGGTGGCGCCTCGGCCGACGAGCTCGGCCTCGGCCAGAACCTCACCCCCGCCGCGACGGTGAGCGACTTCAGCTCGGAGTTCTCCGCCGCGTTCGCGGCGACCAACGCCATCGACGGTGATCCCGGCACGGAGTGGTCCACCCGCGGCGACGGCGACGAGGGATTCATCACCGTGGACCTCGGCGGCGCCACCGAGATCGGCGGCGTGTCGTTCGTCACCCGCTCGATGGCGGACGGATCGGCGATCACCGACACGTTCACGGTCACCGTCGACGGCGGCGAGACCTTCGGGCCCTTCCCGGCCGGATCACCCGCCGACGAACGCATCGCGCAGTTCACCGCGACGGGTTCGGAGCTGCGCTTCGACGTGGAGACGTCCACCGGCGGCAACGTCGGGGCGATCGACATCGCCGTCTACGAGAGCGGTTGACCGGCCGCTGCCGGCCCCGACTCGTCACACCGCCGCAGAACCGCGAGCCGGCTGAGCGGATCAGGTCCCCCCGTCGAGCAGACCCCGCCGGTTCGCCAGCTGGATCGCGAGCCCCGGACGGGCATTGACCTCGAGCACCACCGGTCCGAGCCGATCGTCGATCGCGACGTCTATACCGGCGTAGCCCAACTCCGACGCGATCGCCGCCCGAACCGCCACCTCCACCACCAGCTGCCAATCGCCGATCACGCGCCCCCCGAGCTCGACGCCGGAGTCGGGGTGGGCCGTCACGACCCGCCCGCCGTGGACCGCTCCGGCCGTGCGTCCCGACGACACGTCGACACCTACGCCCACCGCCCCCTGATGCAGATTCGCGCGACCACCCGACTGGGCAGTCGGCAGGCGCAGCATCGCCTGGCGGGCCCTTCCTTCCACGACGAGCACGCGCACGTCGGCCAGGCCGTGTCCCCCGGCTCCCGGGATCACCTGCGACGACGACAACAGCATCTCGACGAAGGCACCGCCACGGCCGTCCCGGTCGAGCAGGCCCAGCGCGTGGCGCCGCAGCGCACCATCGTCGACGACGCGCCCACCGCGGCGCCCTCCATCGTCTCCGGGTTTCACCACGAGGATCCCGGCTCCACGCGCGCCCCTGACGGGCTTCAGAACGAACCCCTCCGGCAACGCCGACCAGTCGAGGCTGCGGACGTCCCGGCGATCCCGGATCGCGGCGAGGGTCGCCGCGACGCGAACCCCGGCGGCCGCCATCGCCGCCTTCGTCACGAGCTTGTCGTCCGCCCTCCGAATCGCCGCGGGCGGGTTCAGGACACGGACCAGGTCCAGATTCCGACGATTCAGGCCGAGGACCGTTCCCACGCCCCGCCGGTGCAGGCGACTCATCGGATCTCCCGGAATCGCACGAGCTCGACCGCCCGCAGGCCCGTGTAGCCACCGAGGGCGACACACACCGGGACGGCGAGAAGGGTGAGGTCCGGAGCCCGGTCGAGTACCCCCGAGACCGAGCCGACCAGCGCGGCGAGCAGGATCGCTCCGGCGACCGTGCCCAGGGCCAGCCGCGCGACCTCGTCGGAGCCGGTCTCCTCGGCCACGGCCGCGAGCCGCTCGGCGAACCCTGCGAGCACGACGAAGGGGAAGACACCCACCCCCAGTTCCACACCCACCGACGCCGCGGCGGCAGCCGCTGCCACGAACGCACACGCGACGGCGGCGACGACCAAACCGAGCCGGGCCGACGCGACGAGGCGGCGCCGCGCGAGCAGACGATTCGTCGCCACCCCCACGATGGTGCCCACGACCACCACCGTGACGCCCGTCACGATCCCCACCTCGACCACGACCAGTGCCAGCAGCAGAGGGGCGAAGACCCCGAGCATCGGCACGCCGAGGAGGAGGCGCAACACCAGCAGGCCGGCGACAGCGACGGGAACCCGGACGAGGGTGGCCGCCGCCTCGACTTCGTCCACCGCCTCGAGATGGCCGGTGAGTCCGCCGATGGGTCGGGTGAGCCACACGCCGGCGGCGACCAGCGCGCCGACCGCCCAGGAACGGACCGGACGCGTCGGCCTCGCGTCGTCGGTCGTCCGGTCCAGGGTCGTGGGATCGGTCTGCATTCGGAACCTCCAGGTCGTCGTGGGGACGACTTCCATGAGAGACCCCGGAGATGTGACCCGCCTGGGACAGGACTGAGATCTCTCTCAGGCCCGTAGGCGGTAGCCCATGTTGCGGACCGTCTCGATGGCCTGGCGCCCGAGCTTGCGCCGCAGGTAGCCGACGTAGACCTCCACCACGTTGGAGTCGGTGTCGAAGTCGTAGCCCCACACCCGGTCCGCGAGCTGCTGGCGCGACATGACCTGCCCGGGATGGCGGAAGAAGGTCTCCGCCAGCGCGAACTCCCTCGCGGTGAGATCCACCGGACTGGCGCCGACGGTGACGGTCCGGGAGCGCAGATCGAGCGACATCTCCCCGACGACGAGCACCGGCGACTCCGCCCGCCCCCCCGCCCGGAGCCGAGCGCGCACACGCGCCAACAGCTCCTCGAACGAGAAGGGCTTGGTGATGTGGTCGCTCGCTCCACGATCCAGAGCATCCACGACCGTCGACGTGTCATCGCGGGCCGTGAGCACGATCACGGGGACCTCAGAGCCGGACCGGCGGATCTCGGAGAGAACCTCGAGACCGTCGCGGTCGGGAAGGCCCAGATCGAGGATCACGAGCTCGAACGCCCCCGACCGTGCCATCTCCGAACCGCTGCGACCGTCGCCGACCACCATCGTGACGTAGCCGGCGGCCCGCAGACCCTTCTCCACGAACGACGCTATTCCGGCCTCGTCCTCCACGATCAGTACCCGGTCCAACTCGTCTCCTCCCGTCCCGGTCCGCCCGGAGGGAGCCGGAGCTCGATGCGGGCCCCTCCTCCCGGGTTGTCGCCGATCACCAGACGTCCTCCGTGGGCTGTCGCGACGGACGAGGCGATCGCGAGTCCCAGGCCGGTCCCCCGCCTCCCTGACGACGACCCGCCCCGCGCGAAGCGTTCCACGAGCTCGTCGCGGCGATCCTCGGGGATCCCGGGGCCGCGATCGGCGACCCAGAGGACGACGTCCCCTTCCTCGATGCCCGCGCCCACCTCCACGTCACCCTCCGGTGGCGTGTGGACGATGGCGTTGTCGGCGAGAGCGACGAGCGCCTGCACGAGGCGACCTTCGTCGGCGATCGCCCGCACCGGCTGCGGCTGTGCGATGTGCCATCGACGCGCGGGGGCGACGGGTCGCATCCGTGCGACGACCGCCGCCGGGATCTCCTCGATGTCCACCTCGGCGGGGTCGAGGAAGTCGGGCCGCTCCGCCTGCGCGATCGTCAACAGGTCGGCGACGAGCCGCTCCATCCGGTCCAGCTCACCGGTGACGAGCTCGACGGTCGCTCGACGGTCCGCGGGATCTCCGACGTCGAGCAGCTCGATGTGACCCCGCACGACGGTGATGGGGGTTCTGAGCTCGTGGCCGACGTCCGCGAGCAGGCGGCGCTGGGATCCGAAGGCGTCTTCGAGACGGTCCAGCATCGCGTTGAACGTGCGGGCGAGATCGGCGAGCTCGTCGCGGCCCCGGACGTCGATACGGTCGCCGAGTCGTCGTTCGCCGACCTCGCGGGCGGTGGTCGCCATCTGGGCGACCGGCCTGGTGAGCCTGGCGGAGAGCCACAGCGCGAGCACGATCGTCGCGGCGATTCCGGCGAGACCGACCGTCGAGGCCGTGCGGGTCACGGCATCGCTGAGCAGGTCCCGCTCGACGTCGTCGAAGATCGCCGTGACGAACACACCGGTGCGTCCGTCGACGTCGACGGGCACCGCCAGGAACTCGACGTGACCGCCGGGCGTGTCGACGTCTCCACGGTCCGGACTCTCGAGGCCGACCCACCGCGACCAGACCGCGGGATCGGCATCGAGTCTGTAGGCGGGTGAGCTCCCGGCCCGGAGGAAGGGCTCGCCGTCGAGAATCGTGAACTGGTACTCGTCTTCGTCGGGGACGTTGCTACGCAGATAGGTCTCGAACAGGTCAGCCACGTCCGAGATCGCCGGTCCGCCGTCGGAGCCACTCGTCGAGGCGAGCTCGCGCAGCTCCTCCACCTCCTGGGCGAGCCGGTCGTCGACCCGGTCGTCGAGCTGGCGGTTCAACCGGAACAGCATCGCTGCAAAGAGCACGACGCCGAGCACGACGACCGCCACCGTGAACGACACGACGATGCGTGTACGCCACCCGGCGAGGAAGCGGCGGACACCCGCGACCCGCTCGCCGAGCTCGTTCAACAGCTCTCAGTCGTCGTCGTCATCGTCGTCGCCCACGTCGTCATCATCATCGTCGGCGGGACCATCATCGTCGTCGCGGCCCACGAACCCGAAACCGTCATCATCATCGTCGCCGTCGTCGCCACCCACGAACCCGCCACCGTCATCATCGCCGGGACCATCATCATCGTCGCCGTCGTCATCGCCGCCGGCAGCCACGGCCGGTCGGTCGACCAGCGCCGCTCCCGGCTCCGGCGACGGCACGTCGTCGCCGGCCGGCACGTCGTCGTCCACGTCGAGGACCACCGGGGTGACCTCGGGCGACGGGGAGGCTCCAGCGACGAGACCGAAGACCGAGAGGGCCCCGAGCCCGCCGATCGCGACGAGGGAAACGAGAAGGTTGCGTCGAGTCATGGCCCCAGGATGCTCCCGCCCCCTGAGGTGCCGCTGAGAACCACCTGAGAAACCTCTCATGTCCCCGGGACACGCCCCGGCCGGGTCAGGCCAACCCGGTCACGACCACCACGCGCGGTGCGGGTTCGTGGCGGGCGACGAGGCCGTTCCCTTCCACCACTATGGGAGGAACGTCCCCTCCCACCCACGCGTCGTCGCCGACACGGACCTCGGTGACCAGCCGGCGACGACCCGCTGTCACCGCCGGGCCTGACCAGGCGACCACGTCACCGCCCACCCGCGTGCCGGTGGCGAGAACCAGCCGGCCGTCACGGGTGACGCGGATGGTCGACGCGAGGTTTCCGGGCGCCTCGCCGGCCCGGCCGAGGACGACCTCGTCGCGCCAGCGCAACCGAGCGTCGCCGGTGAGGTCCACCGTGACCTCGTTGCGATGACGGCACCCGGACACGGCGACAGTCGGTTCGGGCGCGACGTCGATGCTGCCGCCGGCCGCGACAGAGACCTCGTAGCGCAGAGTGGAGGACTCCCCCGCCGGGCCGGGCCAGACGAGCATCGCCGCCACCGAGCGCACCACGACGTGCGCGCCTGGTCCGGCGTCGATCCTCACGACCAGTTCGTCACCACCCACCGGATGGGCGGCCGACGAGACCAGGAACACCGCGTCGTCGACGCGTCGTAGGGCCATCGGTGCCTCGGCCCGCAGCACCCGGTACACGGTGCGGCCGTCGACACTCTCGGCGACGATGCAGGCGGCGGCCTTCAGCCGGCCACCGCCGGGGTGCGCCAGTGGTCGAGGCGGTGCAGCACCCACGAGGCCACCTCGGTCGCGCCGTCCGACCCGCGCAGAGCGGTCGTGAGGACGGGGCGGCCGTCGCGCCGCGCGGACGCGTCGGCGACCATCCGGTCCACGTCGGACCCGACCATCTCGGCCAGGTCGGTCTTGTTGATGACGAGCAGGTCCGCGGTTGCGATGCCCGGACCGCCCTTGCGGGGCACGTCGTCGCCGCCCGCCGTGTCGATCACGAAGATCTGGTGATCCACCAGACCCTGCGAGAAGATCGCCGTCAGGTTGTCGCCGCCGGACTCGACGAACGTCACGTCCGGCGTGAAGCGGGCCTCCAGGTCCTCGACCGCGTCGAGGTTGGCGGAGATGTCGTCGCGGATAGCCGTGTGCGGACAGCACCCCGTCTCGACCGCGACGATGCGTTCGGGGGGCAGCGCGCCGGCCCGTCGCAGCGCCTCCGCGTCCTCGGAGGTGAAGATGTCATTCGTCACGACGACGATGTCGAGGTCCTCACGCAGGGCGCGGCACAACTCGCCCACGAGGGTCGTCTTGCCGCTCCCGACGGGGCCGCCGATTCCGATCCGCAACGGACGACCACCGCGCTCGCCCGTCGGGTGGTGGGGGTCGATCGAGTGGTCGTGGTCATGTCCCAAAGAGACGCACCTCCCAGCCGGAATGGTCCTCGGCCGCGATGTCCGCGGCGGGCCCCGACCATACGGGCAGTTCGGCGAGGGGACCCTCTCCGGCAGACGCCGCCTCGGCCGACACGGATTCGATCAACGGGCCGAGTCTGGCCAGCACCGCCTGGGCCGCCGCCGGGTCGAGCCCCCGGAGCCGCACATAGGCGCCCAGCATCGTGGCGGCGCTCTGATGCAACGACACCTGCGCCAGCGGCGCGGCGCCGACGCCGAGACCGCGGCCGACCAGACCGAAGGCGATGCTCTGGTGCCACCCACCCTCCGGTGGGCCGGCCAGCGCGGCACCGACGGGACCCGTGGCGAGGTCGGGCCAGGTCCCGTGCGCCGCCCGTACGAGTTGGCGCCCGAGCGCACGCGATGCGTTCCGGACGTGGGCGACGACGAAGCGGACGTCGCGCTCGGCATCCGCTGCGTCGGGATCGGCACCCCCGGCGACCGCCGCGGCGAACGAGGCGTCCACCAGACCGCTCGTCGTCAGCGAGCCGGCGACGAAGGACTCGAGGCTGGACGCGTCGGCGACCCCGAGCAGCGCGGCGGCCGCCTCGACACCGAACGAGTGGGCATGACCCCCCGACGGGAACCGCCCGTCGGCGAGTTGCAGTAGAGCCGGGGGGATCGCCGTCACGTCGTCAGAACAGGAAGTAGCGCTGGGCCATCGGCAACTCGACGGCAGGGTCCTCGCTGACGAGTTCCCCGTCGATGCGCACGGCGAACGTGTCGGCGTCTATCTCGATGTCAGGCATCGCGTCGTTCAGCGGCTGGTCCGCCTTGCCCCGCGACCGCGTGTCGGAGACCGGCACGATCGGCCGGCGCACATCCAGGTCGGCGAGTTCGCCGGACTCGAGTGCGATCGGCGCCAGCCAGGCGACGCTCGTCTTCGCCGCCACTGCGGGCGCCGCGCCGAACATCGGCCGGGGCAGAACCGGCTGCGGAGTCGGGATCGAGGCGTTGGCATCGCCCATCGCCCCCCAGGCCACGAAGCCGCCCTTGACGACCACATGGGGACGGACCCCGAAGAACGCCGGATCCCACAGCACGACGTCGCCCAGTTTGCCGACCTCCACCGACCCGACCTCACGCTCGAAGCCGTGGGTGATGGCCGGGCAGATCGTGTACTTCGCCACGTAGCGACGGGCCCGGAGGTTGTCGGCGGGACCGTCGCCGGGCAGCGGACCGCGCCGCTTCTTCATGACGTGGGCGGTCTGCCAGGTGCGCAGGACGACCTCGCCGATGCGCCCCATCGCCTGGGAGTCCGAACCGATCATCGAGATGGCGCCCATGTCATGGAGGATGTCCTCCGCCGCGATCGTCGACGGGCGGATCCGGCTCTCCGCGAACGCGAGGTCTTCGGGAATCGACGGGTTCAGGTGGTGGCACACCATCAACATGTCGAGGTGCTCGTCCACGGTGTTGACGGTGTGGGGACGGGTCGGGTTGGTGGACGACGGCATCACGTTCGGGTGCGACGCGACGGTCATGATGTCGGGCGCGTGGCCGCCCCCGGCGCCCTCGGTGTGGAACGTGTGGATGGAGCGGCCGGCGATGGCGGCCAGGGTGCTCTCCACGAAGCCGGCCTCGTTGAGCGTGTCGGTGTGGATGGCCACCTGCACACCGCTGTCGTCGGCCACGCGCAGACACGCGTCGATTACCGCGGGGGTGGTACCCCAGTCCTCGTGGAGCTTGAAGCCCGCCGCTCCGGCGCGCAACTGCTCCCACAGGGCCTCTTCGGAGACCGTGTTCCCCTTGGCGAGAAGGCCGACGTTGAGCGGCCAGCCGTCGAGCGCCTCGAGCATCCGGGCGATGTTCCACGCGCCCGGCGTCACCGTCGTGGCCTTGGAACCCTCGGAGGGCCCGGTACCGCCGCCGAGTATGGTCGTGATCCCCGAGCCCAGCGCCTCGGGCAGCAGCTGGGGACAGATCAGGTGGACGTGGCAGTCGATGGCGCCCGCCGTGAGGATCTTCCCGTTGCCGGCGAGGATCTCCGTCGACGGGCCGATCACGAGGTCCGGGTGGATGTCGTCGCTGATGTCGGGGTTCCCCGCCCGACCGATGCCGACGATGCGACCGTCACGGAACCCCACGTCGGCCTTGATGATCCCCCAGTGGTCGAGGATCACCGCCCCGGTGATCACGAGGTCCGGCGTACCGCCGGTGCGGGTGGCGGCCGACTGGCCCATCGACTCGCGGATGACCTTGCCGCCGCCGAAGACCGCCTCGTCGCCGCCGACGCAACGGTCCTCGGTGACCTCGATCCACAGGTCGGTGTCCGCGAGGCGGATCCGGTCGCCGGTGGTGGGCCCGTACAGACGCCGGTATCGGTCCCGTGCGATCTCGGCCATCAGCGGTCGCCTCCGTCGGTGTCGTGTACGTCCGACCCGGGGGCCACGTCGAGCGCGCCCCCCACCTCGCCCCGCAGGCCCCGCACGACCCGCCGGCCGGCGAGTGCGACGAGATCCACGCGCTGGGGGATGCCCGGCTCGAAGCGCACCGCGGTGCCCGCCGGGATGTCGAGCCGAAAGCCCCGGGCGGCGGCCCGGTCGAAGCTCAGCGCGTGGTTCGCCTCGGCGAAGTGGAAGTGTGACCCGACCTGCACGGGTCGGTCGCCGGTGTTCTCGACGTCCACGCTCACGGCGTCACGCCCGACGTTGACGACCACGGGATCGTCGGGACCGGTGATCTCGCCGGGGATCATCGGATCGGCTCGTGCAGCGTGACGAGCTTCGTGCCGTCCGGGAAGGTGGCCTCGACCTGGATCTCGTCGATCATCTCGGGGACGCCCTCCATGACGTCGGCGCGGGTCAGGACGCGGGTCCCGGCGTCCATCAGGTCTGCCACCCGGCGACCGTCGCGCGCGCCCTCGAGTACCCACGCCGTGAGGATGGCCACGGCCTCGGGGTGGTTGAGCACGAGACCGCGATCGCGGCGACGCTGCGCGACATCCGCCGCGACGTGGACGAGGAGTCGTTCCTGTTCGTGGGGGGTCAGGTGCACCGCATCCTCCGGGGGGTCAGAAACCGTGGAACTCGGCGAACTCGGCGTCAGCGATGTCGAAGGCGGAAGAGGGGTCACCCGGTGTGGCGATGAGGATGCTGCGCAGCACAGCACCTTCACGGGCGACCCAGATCACGATGGTTCCGCTTGCGTGGTCGAAGCGGAGACCGACGTCACCGGGCTCGGCGCTGGGCAACGTCGCCACCCCGACAACGTCCACTACGCCGAGAGCGGGGTCCTCGAAGCTGGGACAGATGAGCGGTATCCGCTCCAGCAACTCCGTCGTGGCCACGGCGGCGTCGCTCGACGGTGCGACCGCCACCTGGGAGCCGATAACGACGCCCAGGCTGGGGACGAGATACTGCACGATCTCGACCTCGTAGTCCACGGCCGTGTCCGGGCCGCAGCTCAGGAACGCCGCCCCGAAGTCCATGACGACCCCCTCTACACCGAACTCCGGTTGGAGTGTCGCGTCGCCGGGGAGGTCCTGCGGCGTCAGCTGGAGGGCGGCCGGGTCGGAACCCGGACGGGATTCGACGACGAAGATGCCCCCCTCCTGGACCGACATCGTCACCCTGTCGCCGTCAGCCCCGAAGTACTGGCCGAACCCGAGCGGGCCGAAACCGCAGTCGAGTGCCTGGACGTCGATGTCGGTGAACGGGACGGAGAAGGACCGCACGCCGCCCGGAGGGATCACCTCTTCGGGACCCAGTTCGTCGCCACCCCACACCGTCGAGGCCGTCGGCGAGATGTTGACGTAGCAGACCGCCACGTCGAGGTCGTTGAGCAGGGTCAACTCCACCAACGACGACTCACCGATGACGATCGCCTCGCCCACGACGAACTCGCCCTCGACGAGGAGACGGAAGTCCACGACACCGCGGACGCCGGTCATCCCGCCCACGCAGGTCGAGAAGGCGCCGGACTCACCACCGTCCCAGGTGAGCGCGGTCGAGCTGAGGAACGGGTCGAACTCCCCGTCGACGAACACCTCGAGGTCCCACGGGACGCCGTCGGCCATCCCCGAGAAGAACCAGGACAGGCACAGGCTGTCGACGTCGGTCGGCAGGGACCTGACGATGTCGAGCGGGAAACCGTCGGCGTCGAGGTCCAGGGAGAAGACGAGATCCTCGAAGATCACGCCCCCGATGAAGAAGTCGCCGTAGCCCTGGACGTCGACGATGGTGCCGGTACCGGCGATCGCGTCGGCGATGAGCGGCTTCGCGAGGTTCACGGGACGCAACTGGTTCAGGAAGCCGCCGATCGGCACGCACGAGTCGTTGCCGTCGAGGATGCCGTTGCCGTCCGTGTCCTCGATGCGGCGGCAGTCGACCTGTCCCGCCTGGGTCGGGATGCCGACGAGGTGGCCATCGGCGTCGATGGCCAATCCGCCGCTGTTGCCGCCACTGATCGACGCGTCGGTCTTGATCCAGGCACGCTCGGTCTCCGGCGTGGTCGTGAATCCCGACACGAGGCCCTGGGTGACAGTGATGGTCTCCCCCCCGATACCGGGGTACCCGAGGATGAACAGGGGCGAACCGATCGACAGGTCGTCGGAGTCACCGAGAGTGACGACGTCGAAGCTCTCGTCGAGCGGGGAACCGTCGATGCCACCGGTGATCTGGATCACGGCGATGTCCAGGCCGCCGTCGGCTGCCACCGGTTCCGCGTAGTAGATGATCTCCGGCGGGACGTCCGGTTCGGGAGCGAAGCCCACGGTGATCCGTGCACCGGGGCAGGTCCCGTCGAGGTCGAAGGCGACGTGCGCGTTGGTGAGGATGAGGCCGGATTCGTCCACCACCGAACCGGACCCGAACGAACAGCCGAACCCGTTGCCGTCCTCGAGGAGAATGAAGGCCGTCCGACCGATCAGTGTCTCCGCGACGGTCGCCCGGTCCATCTCGGCTTCGGTCGTGGTCGTCGTCGCCGGCGCCTCGGTGGTGGTGGTCGTCGTCGTCGTGGCGTCGGTGGCGGAATCGTCACCGTCGTCACCGGACAGGACGACGAGAAGCACGATCGCGACGATCACGGCGACGACCGTTCCCAGCCCGGCGTACACGGCGAGCCTGTTGCCGCCTCCACCTCCGCCGTCGTCACCCTGGGGCGGCAGGTGGGCGATGTTCGGGTCATAGGGCGGCGCGCCACCCGGTGGGCCGCCTGCAGGTGGTGCTGCGGGCCACGGTTCGGCTGGCGAACCCGCCGACCTCGGCGCCTCGGCGGGCGGCGGCGCTGCCCCGGGGGGCGTGCCTGAGGGTGGCGGAGGAGGAAACTGCGGGGGTGGCTCCGACCGGGGCGGAGGAGGTAGCTCTGAGTCAGCCGCCGGAGATGGCGGGGTCGGGAGATCGGGCGGTGGGGTGGGGTCCCAGCCCGGCGGTGGCGCGAACGAATCCTCCTCAGAGCCATCGTCGGGCGGCGGGCCCGAGGGTGGGTTCGTCATCGCTCGACTCCGTTGCTGTCCGGCCCTGTGGGGGCTTGATACCACACACGATCCCACGCACCGCTGTCAGCACGGGAGATGGCGGCCCCGTATCCATCGGCGGCCCGTACGAGCTGTTGACCGGCCCGACGATCTCGATTCGAAGTGACCTTCGGCGCTGCGCCCCGGGACGGACACCCGCGAGACTGGAGGATCGACCAGGAGTTGACCATGAACACGACCACCCATCACCGCATCGTCGTCATCGGCGGCGGTACCGCCGGGATCACGGTCGCCGCCCGCCTCGGCCGCGCCGGCCAGGCCGACGTCGCCATCGTGGAGCCGTCGGGAGACCACTACTACCAACCGTTGTGGACCATCGTCGGCGGCGGAGCCGCCAAACTACGTTCGACGCGCCGTGACGAGAGCGCCGTCATCCCCCGGGGTGTGACATGGCTCCGCAGCGCCGCCACCGACATCGATCCCGAGAACAAGGTCGTCACGACAGCCGTCGGCGACCGGGTCGGCTACGACGCCCTCGTCGTCTGCCCCGGGCTGAAGCTGGACTTCGACCGCACCCCCGGCCTCGCCGAGACCATCGGCCGCAACGGCACGAGCTCGAACTACCGCTACGACCTCGCCCCGGTCACCTGGGACAACGTCCGCAACCTCCGACGCGGCACAGCCGTGTTCACGATGCCGACCGGTCCGATCAAGTGCGGGGGCGCCCCCCAGAAGGCGGCCTACATGTCTGCCGATCACTGGCGTCGCGAGGGTGTCCTCGACGCCATCGACGTCCACCTCGTCGTCCCCGGACCCGAGATCTTCGGCATCGAGGACTTCGCCGTCCATCTCCGTGAGGTCGTGGCCGACTACGGCATCACGCTCCACACCCGCAGCGAGATGACCGCAGTCGACGGCGATGCACGGCGCGCGACCATCACGAACCTCGACGACGGGTCCACCACCGAACTGGACTACGACATGCTCCACGCCGTCCCCCACCAGTCGGCGCCCTCGTTCATCTCGGCGGGCCCGCTGGCGGACGACACCGGCTGGGTCGACGTGGACCGCGAGACCCTGCGCCATGTCCGCCACGACGACGTGTGGTCGCTCGGCGACGTGTCGTCGACCCCCAACGCCAAGACGGGCGCCGCGGTCCGCAAGCAGGCGCCGGTCGTGGTCGAGAACCTCCTCGCCGGGCTGGAGGAGCGTGCTCCGACCGCCGCCTATCACGGTTACTCCTCGTGCCCCCTCATCACGGCGAAGGGGAAGGTCCTCCTCGCGGAGTTCGACTACGACGGGAAGCCCACTCCCACGTTCCCGGTGATCGACACCACGAAGCCACGACGCGACATGTGGTACCTGAAGCGCTACGGCCTGCCGTGGCTCTACTGGAACCTGATGCTGAAAGGTCGGGCCTGAGGGGAACCCGACACCTGCCCGCAGCGTCCCATGGACATGAGCACCCGACGCGTCCCCATGATCCTTCTCGCTGTGACGGCGGTACTGGCCCTGGTGGCCGGCGCCTGCGGGGACGACGACGTCGCAACCGGCGGTGACGGTTCCCCGGAGGTGGACGGCGGCACCGACACCGGCTCCTTCGAGGGAGCATGGCACCTGACATCCGGCGTCGTGGACGGTGAGCCCGTCCCACTCGTGGAGGGTCACCGGATCACCATGACCATCGCCGGAGGCGAGGTCGGCGGCGTCGCCGCGTGCAACTCCTACGGCGGCTCCGTCACGATCGACGACGGTTCGTTCTCTCTCGGCGAGGTCGGTTGGACAGCGATGGGTTGCGAACCCGCTGTCACCGCATCCGAACAGGCCTACCTGGGCGGGCTCATGCGGGCCACCACGGTCGCCCACGACGGCGATGCCATCGTCCTCGTGGGCGACGGCGTCGAACTGCGCTTCGACGAACTACCGCCGGTCCCGACCGCCGACCTCGTCGACACGGTCTGGGGCCTCGACACGATCATCGACGGCGAGACCGCGTCGACGGTGGCCGGTGAACCGGCCACGCTCGAGCTCCGCTCCGACGGCACCCTGTCCGGATCGACCGGGTGCCGCACGCTCACCGGTACCTGGCTCGAGTCCGGCGACACGATCGTGACCCCGGAACTGGCAGCCGACGGTGACTGCCCTGATGAGCTCGCCCGCCAGGACGGACACGTGATCGAGGTCGTCGGCGACGGGTTCACGGCGGAGATCGACGGACAACGCCTGACCCTCACCTCAGCCGGAAACATCGGGCTGTCGTTCCGGGCCGTCGCCGGCTGAGCGTCAGCTGCGCGTCATCAACAGCTGGAACTCCATGATCCCGTCGTCCTGAAGGGACACGACGATCGCAGCAGACGGCGTGTCGACGTCGTAGTCCGCGAAGACGATGGGGATCGAACCGACCATGGCGATCCGGTCGCCGTCCACCAACTGCGCCTCGATCGGAATCACGACCTCACGGCTCACGCCGTGGATGGTCAGAGTTCCGGGTGCCTCGACGGCGACGGGCGAACCCGTGGCAGCACCAGCGCCGAGTTCGACAGGCTCCGACAGGACGAAGGTCGCGGTCGGGAACTCGCTGGTGTCGAGGGTCCGCTGGACCACACCGTCACGACGGCTGTCGTTGGTCACGATGGCGGTCATGTCCGCGACGATCTCGGCCGAGACCAGGGTGGTCCCGTCGATCTCGATCGACCCCTCGACCTCGGGGGTGCGACCGACCGCCGTGGTGGACCCGATCCCCGCGAGCTCCTCCTCGACACGGAACCCGGCGAAACTGCCCGTCGCCTCTTCGAACGCGAAGTCGCCCAGACTCAGGTCCACCGACCACGTTCCCGAGGCACCGTCCGTGGCCCCGTCAGCGCCACCGTCATCGCCCGGGTCGGTGCCGGCGCCCCCGTCGTCGGTCGCGTCCGCCTCCGGAGGGTCAGCCTCAGGGCCGTCATCTGCAGCGCCGCCATCCGCAGCGCCATCATCGGCAGCACCGTCCGCTGCGCCTCCACCGGCCGCCTCGATGGCCGCGTCGAGCGAAACCTCGTCCGGCGCGTCGTCGCGCAGGTACCACCAGATGCCGACCCCGGCCCCGACGGCCACGAGGACGAACACGCCGGTCGTGACGAGGAACCAGCGGCGCCGCCACAGCGGACGACGGACGGGGGCCTGGGGGTTGTCCATGGGCAGCGAAGTTAGTCGGTGCTGCGCCTCCACCTTCCGCGCAACGGTGTGAGACGCTCTGCACGCCCGAAACCTCGAGGAGCCCACGATGAGCAACCCACCGAGCGACCGACCGACCTGGAGCGGCGTTAACCACCTCGCACTGGTCACCGACGACATGGACGCCACCACCCGGTTCTGGCACGGGGTGCTCGGCGCGCCGCTCGTCGCCACCATCGGGACCGACACGTTCCGGCACTACTTCTTCAAGGTCGGCGAGGGCCAGACCATCGCCTTCTTCGAGTACACGGGCGTCCAACTCGAGCACTGGTCCAAGCCGGCGGGCATCCCGTTCCCACGGGCGTCCCAGTTCGACCATCTCTCCCTGAACCTCCCCGACGAGGATGCACTGGAAGCTCTGCGCACCCGCCTGATAGACCACGACTGCGAGGTGACCGAGGTCGTTGACCACGGCTTCATTCGGTCCGTCTACTTCTCGGACCCGAGCGGCATCGCTCTCGAAGCCTCGTGTTGGACCACCGACATCGGTCCCGACGACTACGAGGCTCCCGGCCGGTTCCACGACGCCGAGCCGGTCGCCGCCGTGCGGGAACTGATCACCGACGGCGAGCTCACCTCGACGCCGCGCACGCACCTGGTCGACGACATCGTGACCGACTGAGGCCGAACGGCCCACACCGCCGACGCCGTGGAGCATTGGCGGATCGCCTCAGAGGCCCCACGCATCCGACAGGGGTGCCGCCGACGTAGAAGCCGGTGAAGCCAGCCACTGAAAGGCATACCGATGCTGACTCGTCAGAAAGCATCGCGACTTCCCCGGCTGAGCACTTTCCACAAGGCGAAAATCGCCTTCATGGCAGCCGGCTTCGTCGCGCTCGTACTCTCCGTCTCGTTGTGGTTCGCGGGCAACGAACAGGAGGGGATCTTCGTGGGTCTGTGGGTCCCGGCGATCCACTCCCTCGGAGCGCTCGTCCTCACCGGAGAGGAGGACCTGTGAGCACGACCCTGATCTTCGCAATCGGCGTGGGCCTGTTCGCCCTCACGACCTGGGCCACCCTCGTCATCGGCTACATGCGGTTCCAGCACATCAACGAACCCGAGTCACCCGACGAGACGGTCGAAGCGGTCCACGACACCCACGAGACCGACGAGACCGTGACCGCCCCGGGACCGACCGTCGACGGGTACGACCAGCCGTCGCTGCGGCTCGTGAGCGGCGAGTGACATGCTGCACCGCCCAGCGGCTCGCCGCGGCGGTACCCGCTCAGGCGTCGCGGAACGCCAGGAGTTCCTCGACCTTCGTGAAGTCGAACGGGTCGGACTTCATCACGATGAAGTGGGTTGCTCCGGCCTCGAGGTAGGCCTCCACGGGATGGTCGTCGTCGGCGGAGAGGGCGACCGTCCGCTCGATCTCGGCCGAGTCCCGGCCGACCTCGGCGCACCAGCGGTCGAGGACTGCGGACTTCGCCGCGAAGTTCTCCGGCGGACCGAACGTGTTCCACGCGTTCGCGTAGGTTGCGACGAGCCGCAGGGTGATCTTCTCCCCGCCACCGCCGATGAGAATCGGCAGGTCCCCGACGGGCTGGGGGTTGAGCGACGAGATCCGCGCCGTCATGCGCTCCAGCGCGGACTCCAGTTCCATGAGGCGACTGCGGGCTGTTCCGAACTCGTATCCGTACTCGGTGTAGTCACGCTCGAACCACCCTGCACCGACCCCGAGGTAGGCCCGTCCACCCGTGATGTGGTCGAGGGTCCGGGCCATGTCGGCGAGGAGTTCGGGGTTGCGATAGGTGTTGCCGGTCACGAGCATCCCTATCTTCGCTCGCGACGTGTCGGCGCCGAACGCCGCAAGGGTCATCCAGCCCTCGAAATGCGAGGCGTCGGGATCTCCGAACAGCGGGTAGAAGTGGTCCCAGGTCCAGATCGAGTCGACGCCCATCTCGTCGGCGGCCTTCGCCGCGGACCGCATGCGGGCCATCGTCGTCGCCTGGGGTTGGAGTTGGATACCGACCTTCATGTGAATCTCCTGACCGCGGGACATCTCTTCGACGCTACCCACCGGGCACAACCGTGCGACCAGCCGTGGAGACGCCCGTGACCGTCGCTCCCGAACCCGTCACGGCGACGACCCCCCGCCCCGTGCGCCGTCCGGTGATGCTCCAGAGCTGGACCGACCTCGTCTATCTCCATTGGGATCACCCGCCCGACGTCGTCCAGGCACTGCTCCCCGACGGCGTGCGCGTCGACACGTTCGAAGACCGCGCGTGGATCGGCCTCGTCCCGTTCATGATGCGCGCCATCCGCGTACCGGGAACCCCGGCCATTCCATGGGTGTCGACCTTCCCGGAGATCAACGTGCGGACCTACGTGATCGACGCCACGGGACGTCGGGCGGTCTGGTTCTTCTCACTCGACATTCCCCGGTCCGTTCCGGTCGGAATCGCACGTCTGGCCTACGATCTGCCGTACTGCTGGGCGGCGGCCCGCTACGAGACAGACGGAGAGCGCCGGCGATACGTCTCGCGGCGCCGCCGGCCTCACCGGTCGGCCGCACGCCTGGACATGACGATCCTCCCCACCGACCCGATCGCCGCCGACCGGGAGACCGACCTCGACCGGTGGCTCACCGCCCGCTGGGGGCTCGTCGCCGGAACCCGCCGCACGCTGCGCCACGCACCCGTCGACCACCCCCGCTGGCCTCTCCACCGGGCGGAGGTTCTCCACCTCGACCAGACGCTTGTCGAAGCCGCGGGGCTGCCCGCACCGGCCTCGCCTCCCCACGTGCTCTACTCCCCCGGCGTCGACGTGAGAGTCGGACTCCCCCGTCGCATCGGCTGACCGTCGGCGAGGAGGACCAGCCGGCCCGTGGCACGATGAGACCATGCGGCAATGGGTTGGTGACGCGTATCCCCTCGGCGCGACCTATGACGGGGCGGGCACGAACTTCTCCCTGTTCTCGTCGGTCGCGGACGGCGTGGAACTGTGCCTCGTCTCGGAGAGGGGCGACGAGGAGGAACGGGTCGAGCTCAGCGAGGTCGACGGGTTCTGCTGGCACGCCTACCTCCCCGATGTCCGACCGGGCACCCGCTACGGCTACCGGGTGCACGGACCCTGGGACCCCGACAATGGCCTGTGGTGCAACCCCGCCAAGCTCCTCCTGGACCCCTACGCCAAGGCGGTCGACGGCTTCATCGACTGGAGCCCGGCATGCTTCGGGTACGTGTTCGGCGACGAGTCGAAACCCAACACCGACGACAGCGCACCCCACGTGCCCAAGGCGCTCGTCCATGACCCGTGGTTCGACTGGGGAAACGACCGCCCACCGGCACATCCGGTGCACCACACGGTCATCTACGAGACCCATGTCAAGGGTCTGACCCGCCGCCATCCCGATGTCCCCCCCGAGCTGCAGGGGACCTACCTCGGCGTGGCACACCCGGCCGTCATCGACCATCTCGTCAGCCTCGGGATAACGGCCGTCGAGTTGATGCCCACCCACCTGTTCGTCCAGGACCACCACCTGACCCAGAGAGGTCTGCGCAACTACTGGGGCTACAACTCGATCGGCTACTTCGCCCCCCACAACGAGTACTCCAGCGTCGACCACCGGGGCCAGGTCCAGGAGTTCAAGACCATGGTGCGCGAGCTGCACCGGGCGGGGATCGAGGTGATTCTCGACGTGGTGTACAACCACACCGCCGAGGGCAACCACCTCGGGCCCACCCTGTCCCTGCGGGGGATCGACAACCCCGCCTACTACCGGCTCGTCGACGGTGACCCCCGCTACTACATGGACTACACGGGCACCGGCAACAGCATGAACATGCGCCACCCGCACGTGTTGCAGATGATCATGGACTCCCTGCGGTACTGGGTGCTCGAGATGCACGTCGACGGGTTCCGGTTCGATCTCGCGGCGACGCTGGCCCGCGAGTTGCACGAGGTCGACCGCCTCTCCGCGTTCTTCGACCTGATCCAACAGGACCCGGTGGTCTCACAGGTGAAGCTCATAGCCGAACCCTGGGACATCGGCGAAGGCGGCTACCAGGTGGGCAACTTCCCGCCTCTCTGGTCGGAGTGGAACGGCCGGTACCGAGACACGATCCGGGACTTCTGGCGGGGCGAGGAGGCGACCCTGGCGGAGTTCGGTTCGCGCTTCACCGGCAGCTCGGACCTGTACCAGTCCGATTCGCGTCGACCGACCGCGTCGATCAACTTCGTGACCGCCCACGACGGGTTCACGCTGGCCGACCTCGTCAGCTACGACAAGAAGCACAACGCCGCGAACGGCGAAGACGGCAACGACGGCGAGTCACACAACCGTTCGTGGAACGGCGGCGCCGAGGGACCGACGGACGACCCGGCGATCCTCGAGAACCGCCGCCGCCGCCGCCGCAGCATCTTCACGACGCTGCTGTTGTCCCAGGGTGTCCCGATGATCCTCGGCGGGGACGAGTTCGGTCGCTCCCAGGGTGGGAACAACAACGCCTACTGCCAGGACAACGAGATCTCCTGGTACGACTGGGAGACGATCGACGAGGAGTTCCTCGACTTCTCCCGCAGGGTCATCGCGTTCCGGGCCGCACACCCGGTGTTCCGGCGGCGACGTTGGTTCCAGGGCAAGGCGATACGCGGCGTGGAGGACATGTCCTGGTTCCGGCCCGACGGCGCCGAGATGACCGGCGAAGACTGGGACGCGGGATACGCCCGGGCCGTGGGTGTCTTCGTGAACGGCGAGGCGATCACCGTGCCCGACGAGTACGGGCGCCGCGTCGTCGACGACAGCTTCCTCGTGCTCTTCAACGCCGGCCACGACAGCATCGGCTGGAAGGTTCCGGGGCGCCGGATCGGGCGGCGCTGGATCGCTGACATCGACACCGCCACACCCGGCAGCCGACCCCGCCGCCTCCGGGCCGGGCAACGCCTCGAGCTGGCCGCGCACAGCGTCCTCGTCCTACGGAGGGTCGAGGAGCCGGCCTGAACGGCCCTAGGTTGGAAGGTCGAGGTCCGCACGCCCACATCGCCGGGAGGCACCACGCGATGACCCCGACCGATCCCGCCACTCAATCGAGCACGAGCCCTCCGGGGAGCAGCGAAGTCACGTCGCTTCCACGCGCGCGGCCCGGTCGGGTGCAGATCGAGCCCGTGTCACCCGTCGTCGACGACGGCCGGTTCTCCGCCAAGGCGACCACCGGCGAGGTGGTGACGGTGACCGCCGATCTGTTCGCCGACGGCCACGTCCGCATCGCCGGCGCACTGAGGTACCGCCCGGTGGGCGGTACCTGGACGGAGGTCCCGCTCGTGCCGGGCGTCAACGACCGCTGGACGGCGTCCTTCGTCCCCGACGAGATCGGACCCTGGGAATACACGATCCACGGTTGGGTCGACCACTTCGAGACCTGGCGCCAGGGCACCACCAAAAAGGTCGCAGCCGGCCAGGACGTCGCTGTGGAACTCGAGATCGGGCTCGGCCTGGTCGACGCCCTGGCGGCACGGGCCCGCGGCGAGGATCGCACCACGCTCGCCGCCGTACGCGAGACCCTCGCCGTGGGGCGGATACCCCGCTTCCTCGAGGACGATGGCGCCGCTGCCGACGCCGCCGCTCTCGCCTGGCGCTGCGCACCTCGCCAGCCGACCAGCCGACTTGCGAAGCCACTCCCGCTGACCGTCGATCGCGAGCGCGCCCGGTTCAGCGCCTGGTACGAGTTCTTCCCACGGTCCACCGTCGACGGCGCCGCCTCACACGGGAACCTCGCGGATGCGATCGATCGCCTCGATCACGTCGCCGAGCTCGGCTTCGACGTCGTGTACATCCCACCGATCCACCCGATCGGCATCACCAAGCGCAAGGGTCCCAACAACACCACGACGTCCGAACCCGGCGACGTCGGCGTTCCCTGGGCGATCGGTTCGAGCGACGGCGGACACACGGCTGTGCACCCGGACCTCGGGACCGTCGACGACGTCGTGGCCCTGGCTGAGGCCTGTCATGACCGCGATATGGACCTGGCGCTCGACATGGCCTTCCAGTGCTCTCCGGATCACCCCTGGGTGAGCGAACATCCGGAGTGGTTCGAGAAGCGCCCGGACGGAACCGTGCAGTTCGCGGAGAACCCGCCGAAGCGTTATGAGGACATCTACCCCCTCCACTTCGAGAACGACGACTGGCAGTCGCTGTGGTGCGCGCTGCGCGATGTGATGCTGTTCTGGGTGGAGCGCGGCGTGAAGGTCTTTCGCGTCGACAACCCCCACACGAAACCGTTCGCGTTCTGGGAATGGGCCATCGCCGAGGTCCGCGCCGACCACCCCGACGTGCTCTTCCTCGCCGAAGCATTCACCCGGCCCCGCGTCATGGAACGACTCGCGAAGCTCGGCTTCACCCAGTCCTACACGTACTTCGCCTGGCGGACCGGGCGCGCCGAACTCGAGGAGTACCTGCGGGACCTCAGCTCCCGGACCGTCGACTACTTCCGCCCCAACTTCTGGCCGAACACCCCCGACATCCTCACCGAACAACTCCAGACAGGCGGACGTGCGGTCTTCCGGTCGCGGGCCGTACTCGCCGCGACCCTCACCGCCAACTGGGGCGTCTACGGCCCCGCCTTCGAGCTGTGCGAACACGAACCGGTGCGCGCAGGATCCGAGGAGTACCTGAACTCCGAGAAGTACCAGCTGCGCAGCTGGGATCTCGAGCGCGCCGAGAGCCTGGCCCCACTGCTCGCGCGTCTCAACGAGATCCGTCGATCCCAGCCCGCACTCCAACACGACCGCACGATCAGGTTCCACGGGTCGGCCGACGAAAGGGTCATCTGCTGGTCCAAGACCGACCCGGCCGGCGAGGGGGCTCCGATCCTTGTGGTCGTCAACCTCGATCCCCACCAGCAGGCGGCCACGACGGTGGACGTCGACTGGGCCGCGCTCGGCCTCGCCTACGACGCCACCTACCAGCTCAAGGATCTGCTCGGCGGCGGCAGGTACACCTGGCACGGCGCCGTCAACTACGTCGAGCTCGCCCCGTGGTCGCTCGTCGCCCACGTGTTCGAGGTCTCAGGACCCCCAGCCCCCGAGGAGGCACCATGAGCGGCAACGGAACCGAATGGGTCCCCCGACCCGAGTGGTACCGCGACGCGGTCATCTACCAGACCCATGTGCGGGCCTTCGCCGACTCCAACGGCGACGGCATCGGAGACTTCACCGGGCTGACCGGAAAGCTCGACTACCTCGCCGAGGACCTGGGCGTCACAGCGCTGTGGGTCATGCCGTTCTACCCCTCGCCGCTGCGTGACGACGGCTACGACATCGCCGACTACAACAGCATCAACCCCTCCTACGGGGACATGCGGTCGTTCCGGCGCTTCCTCGCCGCCGCCCACGAACGCGGCATCCACGTCATCGGTGAGATGCCGATCAACCACACGTCGGACCAGCACCCGTGGTTCCAACGGGCCCGCACCGCCCCGCCGGGCAGCCGGGAGCGGAACTACTACGTGTGGAGCGACACGACCGACCTCTACACCGACGCCCGCATCATCTTCGAACAGTTCGAGCCGTCCAACTGGAGCTGGGATCCGGTCGCCGAGGCCTACTACTGGCACCGCTTCTACCACCACCAGCCCGACCTCAACTTCGAGAGCGCCGACGTGCGCGACGAGGTCTTCAAGGCGGTCGACTACTGGTTCGCCATGGGTGTCGACGGTCTACGCCTAGACGCCATCCCCTACCTCTTCGAAGAGGACGGGACGAACTGCGAGAACCTCCCGCAGACCCACGCCTTCCTCAAGGACCTGAGGGCCCACGTCGACGCGAAGTTCGCCAACCGCATGTTCCTCGCAGAGGCGAACCAGTGGCCCGAGGACGCAGCCGCCTACTTCGGCGAAGGCGACGAGTGCCACATGAACTTCCACTTCCCGGTCATGCCACGTCTCTACATGGGTGTGCAGATGGAGAACCGGACGCCAATCGTCGACATCCTCGAACAGACCCCCGCCACCCCGCCGGGCTGCCAGTGGGCCACCTTCCTGCGCAACCACGACGAGTTGACCCTCGAGATGGTGACCGACGAGGAACGTGACTACATGGTGCGCGCCTACGCGCACGACCCGGAGATGCGTATCAACCTCGGCATCCGGCGGCGACTCGCGCCCCTGCTCGGCAACGACCGCTCGAAGATCGAACTGCTGAACGCACTGCTGTTCTCGCTGCCGGGAACCCCGGTCGTCTACTACGGGGACGAGATCGGAATGGGTGACAACGTCTACCTCGGCGACCGCGACGGTGTGCGGACGCCGATGCAGTGGACCCCCGACCGCAACGCGGGCTTCTCCACGGCGAACCCGCACAAGCTGTTCCTCCCGGTCATCACCGAACCCGGCTACCACTACGAGAACGTCAACGTCGAGGCCCAACTCCAGAACCCCGGGTCGCTACTGCGCTGGACACGTCAGCTCATCGCGCTGCGCAAGCGCTATCCGGTGCTCGGGCGCGGCGACATCACCTTCCTCGACCCGGAGAACCCCCGCGTTCTCGCCTTCGTGCGGACGATGGAGGGATCCGAACCGTTCATGGTGGTCGCGAACCTGTCGCGGCTGTCCCAGCACGTCGAGTTGGATCTGCGCGAATGGATCAACCACGTCCCCACGGAGGTGTTCGGCCAGACACCGTTCCCGTCGGTTGGTGAGCTCCCATGGATGGTGACTCTCGCCCCCCACGGCTTCTTCTGGTTCTCCCTGGTTCCACCCGACCCCGCCGAGGCCGACCTCGGCGGACCACCCTTGATCCCGGGCACGTGGCCCGACGTCGTGCGATCCTCGGGAGGTCGCCTGGCGCGCGCCCTGCGCCGCTGGATCGTCGGACAGCGCTGGTTCGCCGGCAAGGGTCGGCCCATCTCGGAGCTCCACGTCGACGACGTCGTGCAGTTCCCCGACGACGTCGCCGAGGCCGCCCTGGTCGTGGTCAGAGTGGCCTACACCGACGGCGACCCGCAGCGCTACGCGGTTCCGCTCGCGCGTCTCACCGGCGACCGGGCCACGTCGGTCTCGAACCTCCACCCCGGCGCGGTCGTGGCGAGCCTCGACGACGACGCCGTACTCGTGGACGCGATGGTCGACGAGACCTCCGTCGCCGCCGTCGTCCGCACCGCACGCTCACGGCGCCAGCTCACCGGACGCAAGGTCAAGCTCCGCGGGCGGCCCACCCGGCTACTGGGGAACCTCGGCGACGACGTCCGCCTTGTCGGCGTGGAGCAGTCCAACACGTCCGCCATCATCGACTCGTCGGTGATCGCCAAGCTCATCCGTCGGATCGAGCCCGGCGAGAATCCCGACATCGAACTGCCGACGGCCCTGGCCGATGCCGGCTTCGCGCACTCCCCCCGTGTCGCCGGAGCCGTGGAGATGGACCTACCCGGCGAGTCCGAGCCGGCGGTCCTCATGGCGCTTCACAGCTTCGAGGCCAACGAGGGCGACGTCTGGAACTGGTCACAGGACGAGCTCTCACGGCTCTATGACCGCCTGGCGGAGACCGACGACACCGCACCGGCGGGACCCGAGGCGCTCGCCGGGCTCGGCGGCCGGGCGGAACCACGCGGAAACCACGCCGACGCCGTCGGCCCGGCCCTCGACGTCGCCGGCCTGCTCGGTACACGAATCGCCGAGATGCACGCGGCGCTCGCCCCACTCGACGGAGGGCCGAAACCGTTCGCGGTGCTCTACCAGCGCTCGCTCGTCCAGACCCTGCGTGCACAGCTGCGGTCGACGCAGCGGGAACTGAAGCGGGCGAAGGATCTCACCGAGGAGGCCGCATCCCTCGCGGCGCGTGTCATCGACGACGGCGAGTTGTTGCTGGAACGCACCGATGCGCTCCGGGCCCGCAAGCTCGAGGCCGCACGAATCCGCGTCCACGGCGACCTGCACCTCGGGCAGATCCTGTGGACCGGCCGCGACGTCGTCATCATCGACTACGAAGGCGAACCGAACCGGCCACTGAGCGAACGACGGATCAAGCGGTCACCGGTCGCCGACGTCGCCGGTGTGCTTCGCTCGTTCGACTACGCGCCCCGGGTCGCACTCGCGACAGCCTTGGACCGCGGCCTTCTGCACGACTCCGACGTGCCCCGCATGACGGGGTGGGCCCACTGGTGGACAGCGTGGGTGCAGCGACGGTTCCTGTCGAGCTACTCCTCCACCATCGCGGACGCGGGGCTCGTCCCGACCGATACCGACGACTTCGCGCTGCTCGTCGACACCTACGTTCTCGAGAAGGCGCTCTACGAGGTCCGCTACGAGCTGGGTGCCCGTCCCGACTGGGTCTCGTGGCCGCTCGCCGCTCTCGTCGAGATCATCGACCGGGCCGAGCGATGAGCCGCGCCCGAATCTTCGAACGAGTGGGTACGTGAACCCGGACGGCGTCACGCGCCTGCGCGCCGAGCTGATAGGCGTCGAGCCCACCTATGTCGACGTCGACGGGGTGATCCGACACGCGTCTCCCGAGACGTTGCGCGCCATCGTGGACGCCCTCGCAGGCGGCCCGGAACCGGGTGGGCCCCTCGTCGTGCACCGCGGGCTCGCCGACGAGCTGATCGCCCTGCCCGCCGGAACCCGCAGCGTCGAACTCCACACCGCTGACGGAGGAGTGGAACGCCTCGACCCGATCACGACCGGGGCCGGGCCGGTCATCGCCCTGGATCACGAGATCGCGGTCGGCTTCCATCGACTCATCGTCGACGGCGAACACGACGTCCCCGTCGTCTCGGCCCCCGCCCATGTCCGCCGACTCGCCCCCACGACCGGTATCGGCCTGTTCAGTCCCACCTACACGTTGTGGAACGAGCGCGAGCACGGACCGTCGCTCACACTGCTCGCCGAGCTGGCCGAACGCAGCGCCGGACTCGGAATCGACACCGTGGCCACGCTGCCGCTCTACGCCACCTGGATCGACGACCGGACCGAGCCGTTCGAGCCGAGCCCCTACTCGCCTGTGAGTCGGATGCACTGGAGCGACGCCTACCTCGACCACTCGGCACTCCCCGGCGCCGAACCCACGGCGGGTCGACCGGACCCCCTCGTCGACTGGGCCGCAGTCGGCACGTCGAGCCGGCTCGGACTGACCGCTGCGGTGGCTTCCATGACCGCCGCCGAGCGCTCCCGCCTGGACGGCTACCTCGCCGAGCGTCCCGACGTCGCCGACTACGCACGCTTCCGCGCCGCCGTCGAACGGGACGGGGTCGCCCATCCCGGTGGCATCGGCGACGTCGACCCGGCCGTGGTCGACCGCCACGCATACGGACAACTCCTCATGCACGACCGACTCGGCGAACTGGCTGCCGAACTACGGGGCCGCGGCCAGTCACTCGCACTCGATCTCCCCATCGGCTCGCACCCGCACGGCTGGGAGACATGGGCACATCCCGGGTGGTTCGCCACGGACATGTCGGTGGGGGCCCCACCGGACACGCTGTTCCGGGGCGGCCAGAACTGGGGTTTCCCGCCGCTGCACCCCGCGGCGGGCCGCGGCGGGGGCCACGAACCGTGGCGCCGCATTCTGACCCGGGCGTGCGAACACGCCGACCTCCTGCGGATAGACCACGTGATGGGCGTCCACCGGCTGTGGTGGATCCCCTCCGGGGCCGACGCGACCGACGGCGCCTACGTCCGGTACCCCGGCGAGGAGCTGATGGCCGTCATCGCGGCTGTCTCGGAACTCACAGCCACCACGATCGTGGGTGAGAACCTCGGCACGGTCCCCCCTCAGGTCGGGCGGCTACTCGACGACTGGAGCGTGCTCGGTCTCTTCGAAGACCAGTTCGTGATGATCGACGAACATGAGGACCGGGGCCTGCCGGCCGTTCCCGGCAACACGGTCGCCGGGATACGCACCCACGACATGCCGGCTTTCCGCTCCGCCTACCGCGGTGACGACCTGTCGCGCGGACCCACCCCGCCGGACCTCGAGATGTGCCTGGCCCGCCGGCGCCGCGCGGTCGACCGCTATCGCCAGGCGGTTGCGGCCGAGGTCGGAAGACCGGTCGCCGACGCTCCCGAGGAGGTCCTGGTGGCGGCACTCGAACGGCTCGGCCGATCCGACGCCCACCTCGTGATGATCGACCTCGACGACCTCGTAGGCGAGACCGAACCGCACAACATCCCCGGCGTCACGGACCCCGTCGTGTGGCGTCGACGGATGAGCGTCGACGTGACCACCGCGATGGAGGCGGACGCGACCCACTTCCTGCTCGACACAGTGCGAGAGGCCCGCGGCGACGCAGGGCCCGACACCGACCCGGGCGACCCGATCGAAAGGATCTGACCCGATGAGCGACACCTCACCGCTCGGCACACTCGACCTCCATCTGTTCAACGAGGGGACCCACCGACGACTCCACGAACACCTCGGAGCCATCCCCGACCCTGACGGCGGCGTCCACTTCGCCGTCTGGGCGCCCAATGCCACCGCCGTCACGGTCGTCGGCGACTACGACGGCTGGAACATGGCCGGGCGGGCACTCACCCCGGTCGACTCCTCGGGGATCTGGGCGACCCGTGTGACCGAGGCCGCAGTCGGGCAGCGCTACCGGTTCCGTGTGACCACCCGCGACGGGCAGACCGTCGACAAGTCGGACCCGGTCGGTGCCGCCACGGTGGAGGCGCCTTCGATCGACTCGGTCATCGCCGACCTGTCCCATGAGTGGACCGACGGGGAGTGGATGGAGAACCGCGGTGCGCGCGTCGCTCTCGACGCGCCCGTGTCGATCTACGAGATGCACCTGGGTTCGTGGGGACGACACGTCACCGACGGCCAGCGCTTTCCCACCTACGCGGAGATCGCCGACCCGCTGGCCGATCACTGCTCCGCCCACGGGTTCACCCACGTGGAGCTCCTCCCGATCATGGAGCACCCCTTCTACGGTTCCTGGGGGTACCAGACCACCGGCTACTTCGCGCCGAGCGCGCGCTACGGCACGCCGCAGGACCTGATGACGATGATCGACGTCCTGCACCAGCGCGGCATCGGGGTCATCCTCGACTGGGTGCCGTCGCACTTCCCCACCGACTCGCACGGGCTCGCCCTCTTCGACGGAACGCACCTCTTCGAGCACGCCGACCCCCGACAGGGATTCCATCCCGACTGGAACTCGGCAATTTTCAACTACAGCCGCAACGAGGTCCGCTCGTTCCTCGTGTCGAGCGCCATCTGCTGGCTCGACCGCTACCACGTCGACGGCCTGCGCGTCGACGCGGTCGCCTCCATGCTCTACCTCGACTACTCGCGCTCGGAGGGCGAGTGGATCCCCAACGAGTTCGGAGGCCGCGAGAACCTGGCGGCCATCGGGTTCCTGCGCCAACTCAACGAAGCCGTGTACGACGAGTTCCCCGACACGGCCACCTTCGCCGAGGAGTCCACGGCCTGGCCGATGGTCAGCCGACCCACCTACGTGGGCGGCCTGGGGTTCGGTTACAAGTGGGACATGGGGTGGATGCACGACACGCTCCAGTTCATGGAGCGCGACCCGATCCACCGGACCTACCACCACAACGAGTTGACGTTCCGCGGGGTGTACGCCTTCAGCGAGAACTACACCCTGCCGCTGTCGCACGACGAGGTCGTGCACGGAAAGGGTTCACTGCTGGGGAAGATGCCCGGCGACGACTGGCAGAAGCGGGCCAACCTGCGACTCCTCTACGCCAACCAGTGGACCCAGCCGGGCAAGAAGCTCCTCTTCATGGGCGGCGAGTTGGCGACCACCAGCGAATGGAACCACGAGTCGGTGCTGGACTGGTCGCTCCACGACACCGCAGGCCACGAAGGGATCCGGCGCTGGGTGGCCGACCTGAACGCGCTGTACGCATCCGAGCCGGCGCTGCACGTCAAGGACTGCGACCCGTCGGGGTTCGCCTGGGTCGAGGGCAACGACGCCGTCAACTCGGTGGTCGCGTGGCTACGCCTGGGGGACGAGGGCGACCGCCCTGTGCTTGTCGTCATGAACCTCACCCCGGCCGTGCGCGAGAACTACCGACTCGGCGTTCCCGTCGACGGCCTCTGGGTGGAACTCGCCAACTCCGATGCCGAGGTCTACGGCGGCTCCGGTGTCGGCAACTTCGGCGGCGTCGAGGCGCTGCCCGTGGACAGCCACGGTCGGTTCCAGTCGGTGTTGTTGACGTTGCCCCCGCTGGCGACGTTGATCCTGGCGCCTGGATGACCGGCCGGCTCGGCGCCACACCCGTCGGCGACGGCGTCCGCTTCGAGGTCTGGGCGCCGTACGCACGCGCGGTCGATGTGCACCTGCATGCCGACCTCCGCGACGTTCCCCTCGAGCCCGCCGGCGACGGGACCCACGTCGGCGTCATCGACGGGGTCGGCGTGACCGACCTCTACCGGTACCGCCTCGACGGTTCCGAACCCCTGCCCGACCCAGCTTCGCGTCACCAGCCTCTCGGTGTGCACGGGCCGTCGGCCGTGGTCGATCCCGCTGCGTGGACCTGGACCGACGCCAGCTGGACCGGCGTGGAACTCGCGGACACCGTGCTCTACGAGCTACACGTCGGCACGTTCTCGCCGGAGGGGACCTTCGACGGCGTCGTCGCCCAACTCCCCCGGCTCGTCGCGCTCGGCGTGTCGACCCTGGAGATAATGCCGGTCAACGCGTTTCCCGGCGCCCGGAACTGGGGATACGACGGGGTTTTCTGCTCCGCCGTCCAGGACAGCTACGGCGGCCCCGACGGCTTCGCCCGACTCGTCGACGCCGCCCACGGCCACGGTCTGGGCGTCGTGTTGGACGTGGTCCACAACCACCTCGGGCCCGAGGGCAACGTCCTCGGACGTTTCGGGCCGTACTTCACCGACATGTACACGACGCCGTGGGGCCCGGCGGTCAATGTGGCCGACGCGGACAGCGACGCCGTGCGCCGCTACTTCATCGAGAGTGCCGTCGGGCTCGTCGGGGACTTCCACCTCGACGGCCTGCGCCTCGACGCCATCCAGGCGATCGTCGACCCGACGGCTCTGACCTTCATCGAGGAACTCACCGCCGCCGTTCACACGGTGGGCCACGAGCAGGGGCGGCCGGTCCTCGTGTTCGCAGAGAGTTCCGCCAACGACCCCCGGATCGTGCGTGACCCCGATGTCGGCGGGTGGGGCTGCGACGGTGTCTGGAACGACGACGTGCACCACTCGCTGCGGGTCGCGCTCACCGGTGACACGTCGGGCTACTACTGCGACTACTCCGGCGTACTCGACCTGGCGGACTGCCTGGCACATGGCTGGAACCACCGTGGGCGGCGGTCCGAGTTCCGTCGACGGCGACACGGACGCAGCCCGAACGACGTGGCCAAGGCCCACTTCGTCGTCTACGACCAGAACCACGACCAGGTCGGCAACCGCTGGGACGGTGCCCGCCTGGACACGCTCGTCGACGGTGACCGCCGACGGCTCGCTGCGGCGACGGTCCTGCTGTCGCCGTTCACACCGATGCTGTTCATGGCCGAGGAGTACGGCGAGACCGCTCCGTTCCCGTTCTTCGTGGACCACGGCGACCCGGGCCTGCGCAAGGCGGTGCGGCGTGGCCGGGCCGAGGAGTTCGCCGCCATGGACTGGGCCGGAACACCCCCGGACCCCGCGGCGGAGTCGACCTTCGTGTCGGCGGTACTGGACCCGACCCTCGCCGAAGAGGAGCCACACGCGTCGCTGCTCGCGTTCCACCGGGAACTGCTCGCGTTGCGCCGCCGAGCGCCGGCGATCACTCACCCGGACGCAGACCAGCACGTCACCGCAGACAATGAGGGCCTCGTGACACTCGAGCGCAGGCTCTCGCACGAGATGGTCACGATCTTCTTCAACTTCTCCGACGATGCCCGGCCGATCGAGGTCCCGGAGACCGGCAACGTCCTCCTCGACAGCGCCGACAGCCGCTGGGGTGGTCCCGGACCGTCCGCCATGTCCGGTGACGGGCTCACCATCGCTCCCTGGTCCGCGCTGCTCACGTCGACAACGGCCCTCTGAGAGACCGGTCACGACGGGCCGCTGCGCACTCAGAGCGAGCGCAGCGGTGCCGATAGGTCACCGGAGACCCATCCAGGGTCTGTACCCGACTGCCACCACGGACCCACGCATGCACGACAGCACGCGCCGGTCGCCGGAACCCCCGCGGGCGATCCAAGCCGACCACGACGCAATCCGGCGCGGCCGCGTGTGGCCGGCGGTGGCCGTTCTCATCGCCGTGATCGGCAGCGTCTCCGCGGTCTTCGGAGCGAGGGCCGTCGCCACGGCCGATTCCGAAGACTCCCGCGACGCGTTCGACGCGTCGTCCACGGAGATCGCCGCCACACTCGCCGCGGCCGTCGAAGACGAGGCCGATCTGGCTGTCAACGCCGCCGCGTACATCGTCGGGAATCCGGACACGACGAACGACGAGTTCGTCGCGTGGACCGAGAACATCCGACTGATCGACCGCTACCCACAGCTCCGGTCGATCCTGTTCGCCACGATGGTTCCCGCCGACGAGCTGGACGGATTCCTGCGCGACGTGACGGCCCCGCTCTCCCCAACCGCTACCGGAGCGCCCCAGGTGGTGCCCGGCGGCGAGCGCGACCTCTACTGCCTCACCGTGGCAAAGAAGGCGACCGGCACGGCCCTCCCGGCCGGAATGGACTTCTGCGCGACCGCGCTCGGACGCGAACTGCTCGCGGCGCGCGACTCCGGCCTGTCGAGCTACGTGGCGGTCACCGATGAGACATTCACCTCCGCCGCTCGAGAGGATGCCGGTGACAACACGTCGGCGGATCCACAGGTGATCGAGGACGTCGCCCTCCTGCTGGTCCAGACACCGGTCTATCGCTCGGGGACCGTCCCCGATTCGCCCGAGGCGCGACGCGCCGAGTTCCTCGGCTGGATCGGGATGGCGGTGTCACCCGAGGTGGTCCTGCACAGCGCGCTCGTCGGCCGCGACGAAATAGGGCTCCGCTTCACCTACGACACCGGCGCGTCGCGCGTTGCATTCTCGAACAAGACGATGCCCGTGGGCAGCCAGGTCCGGTCCTTCGACTTCGGGAACGGCTGGACGGCGGAGACCTTCGGCGCCGTCGAGGGGTCTGGAGTATTCACGAGCCGCGTGGCACTCACAGTCCTCACCGGCGGGATCGTCCTGAGCTTCGCGGTCGCGCTACTCGTCCTGGTTCTCTCCACGGGGCGGGCCCGCGCCTGGCGCTTCGTCAGGGAGATGACCGACGAGCTGCGCCACCAGGCCATGCACGACCCCCTCACGGGCCTGCCGAACCGGAGTCTGATCGCGGACCGCACCGAGCAACTTCTGGCACGCAACCGTCGGAGCCACACGGCCGGAGCGGCACTGTTCATCGACCTGGACGAGTTCAAGAACATCAACGACACCCTCGGGCACGAGGCCGGCGACGAGCTGCTCGAGTCGGTGGCGCGGCGCCTCACCCACGAGCTCCGTGAGGCGGACACGATCGGACGTCTCGGCGGCGACGAGTTCATCGTGCTCCTCGACGACGCTTCGGTAGGCACCGCCGAGCGGGTGGCTCAGCGCCTGCTCGACGTCATGCGTGAACCCTTCACCCTCGCGGCATCGAACCAACCGATCGTGGTCTCGGCGAGCATCGGGGTGGCCCTCGGCGATCGCGAGTCACCATCGGAGCTGCTGCGCGACGCAGACGTCGCTCTGTACCGGGCCAAGGCGGCCGGACGGAACTGCCACGCGACGTTCTCCTCGGAGATGGAGGCCCACATCCAGCAGCGACTGGAACTCGAGTTCGACCTCCGCTCGGCACTCGACGGCGACCAGTTCCGCCTCGTGTATCAGCCGATGTACGACCTGTCCGACCTCTCGATGATCGGCGTGGAGGCCCTGTTGCGGTGGGACCACCCGACCCAGGGCCTGATCAATCCCGACGGCTTCATCCCGATGCTCGAGTCGAGCGGCAAGATCACCGATGTCGGTCGCTGGGTGCTGGCCGAGGCGTGTGCCCGAGCTGAAGGCTGGCGCTCACGGGGCAGCGCCGTGGGCATCTCCGTGAACGTCTCGGGGCGCCAACTCGTCCACGACAGCGTCGTCGACGACGTACGCGCGGCCCTCGACAGCAGCGGGCTCGAGCCCGCTGCTTTGACGATCGAGATCACCGAGTCGGTGTTGATGCGCGACGTGGAGACCACCGCCCGACGCCTCCGGGACCTGAAATCGTTCGGTGTGGGAATCGCCATCGACGACTTCGGCACGGGCTACTCGTCGCTGGCGTACCTCCAGAAGTTCCCGGTCGATCGGCTCAAGATCGACCGGTCGTTCACTGATGCGATGACGCGGTCCAGTGAGACGGTCGCGCTGATCCACACACTCGTCCAGGTCGGCAAGAGCCTCGGTCTGCGGACGCTGGCCGAGGGCGTCGAGACAGCTGAACAGATCGACCGACTGCGCGCAGAGGGCGTCGACGAGGTGCAGGGGTACCTTCTCGCCCGTCCCCTCGACGCGGCAAGACTCGAGGAGCAGTTGCTACGGCCGCTCCGACCCGACGAGCGTTCCCAGGACCTGTCGTGAACCCTGCGACGGGCCTCAACGGACCCGTCGACTCACAACGACTCCAGGACGGCGACGCCGACCCGACCGAGGATCTGGTCGAGACGGACGGTTCCGGACAACGGTGGTGATCCGTCGCGCAACACGTCACCCCAACGGCCCGGCGGGAGGGCGACCGTCGAGGTGGCGAAACCCCCGGTGACCGCCCAGGGGTGGCGCGTCACCACGGTGACGACCTGGCCGCCACGACAGAACGCCACTGCGTTCGCCGAGCGGGGCCCCGCCGTGGGAACGGCGACGTAGGCACCCTCCGGCCCCGGTCCGAACGCCGCGAGCCGACGGTGACGAAGTGCCAGTGTCCGACTGATGACGACGTATTTCGCCAGGTCGAGATCGCCCCGGCGACACGCACCGTCACCGTCGAGGGCGACGGCTTCCGCGGCCACGGCCCGGATGCGCTCCCGTTCGACGGGGCCGCGGTTGTCGGGGTCGACGAGCGAACGGATCGCGACCTCGGCCCCCTGGTAGATGTCGGGAACACCCGGATACGTCAACCGGAGCACGAGTTGGGCTAGGGACACGGTCCGCGCCTGGCCGTCGAGACGGTCGGCGAGTGCGGCGACGTCGCCGCCGATGCCGTCGGGATCGGTCAGTGCCACGGCGAGGCGACGCAGGGCCGTCTCGTGGTCGTCGTCGGGGTCCACCCACGCGGTGCGCACGTCGGCTTCGCGCGCGGCCTTCACGAGGAAGTCGCCGAGGCGTTCGCCGTCGATGGGCCACGCCCCGAAGACGGTCTGGTAGGCGAGCGAACGCTCCTCAGGGGAGACCCTCTCGGCGACGGATCCGAGATGCCGGGTCCACGCCCGCTCGGTCTCCGCCCACTCACCCGGCATGCCGGACAGTGTCAACAGGCGGGCGCGGACGTCTTCGCACCTCTTGGTGTCGTGGGTCGACGACGTCAGCATCGAGCGGGGAGCCACCGCCTGCGCCCTCGTGGCGGCGGCATGGAACTCCTCCGGCGCCAGCCCCGGTGCCCCGGGATCGCCACCGACCTCGTTCATGGCGACGAGTGGATGGTGGCGGTAGAAGGCGCGATCCTCGGCGGCCTTCGCCGCTACCGGCCCGGTCAGCTGCTGCCACCGGTCTCTCAGCTCCGCGCCGGCGGGGTCCGTGGGCTCACAGATCTCCTCCGCGAGGTCGTCGATGACCCCCGCGAGGAGCGGCCGGCGATTCGCCGCCCGCTCGGCGGCCCGCAGGACCACCTCGACGTCGGATGCGTCGGCGGGGAGGTAGGTCCGGTAGCGGTGCAGGTGCACCGTCAACTCGAGCAGGGCCGCGCGCACCGCGGCGGGCGGGTGGGCGGTGAGGACCCCCACCGCGCAGTCGCCGACCCTGGCCAGATCCGGGGCGAGGTCGCCGTTGAGCACCTCGATCCGCGCGAGGTGCTCGTGTTCGGCCCACGAGAGGGTGTCGCCGGTGCGGGCCGTCCAGTGGTCACGGAGCCGTTCCAGGCCGGCCGGATCCACGAGGAGTTGATCGACCAGGCGGGCGTGCTCGTACCCGGTCGTCCCGTCCGCGGCCCAGTCGGGATCGAGCTCCTCGCCCGGAGCCAGGATCTTCTCGACGAGTATCCACGCACCGCCGACCGCGGCCCGCAGATCGTTGAGATATGCGCCGGGGTCCGCGAGGCCGTCGACGTGGTCGACTCTCACGCCGCCGAGCAGTCCGGCGCGGTCCAACTCGACGAGCGGGGCCGCCACCTCGGCGGCGACGGCGGGGACCTCGGGGCGGATGGCGACGAGGTCGTCGATGGTGAAGAACCGGCGCACGTTTCGGTCCGGGTCGCGCCACCTGTGCAGGACGTAGTGCTGGGCGGCGAGGGTCTCGGCCACGTCGGCCGTGACCGTCCCGGGGGCGAGGGGGAGCTCGAGACCGTGGTAGCGCAGGACGGGTTCGTCACCTGTCTCGTCGATCCGAAGATCCCCGTTCTCGATGGCCTCGGCCGGTGGTTCTGACAGGACGGCCAGGACCACCCGTCCCCGACCCGATGCCCAGTCGATGTCGAAGCGCTCCGCCTCGGGACACGTCGGACCATCCCGCAGCGTGGCCCACCAGGCCCGGTTGAGGCGCGGGACGCTCACCGACGCGTGGTTGGGGACGATGTCGACGACCAGCGACATGCCCCTCCCCTCCGCGTCGGCGGCAAGCTCGCGTAGGCCCTCGGGACCGCCGAGTTCGGCCCGCACCGTCGCATGGTCGACCACGTCGTACCCGTGGGAGCTGCCGGGAACGGCCTCCGCGACCGGCGACAGGTAGACGTGGCTGACCCCGAGCGCGACGAGATCGTCGAGGATCGCCCGGGTCTCGGCGAACCCGAAGTCGGGTCCGAGCTGGACGCGGTAGGACGCGACGGGGGTTGTGGGCATGCTTCGATCATTACCCGTCGCGAGCGTGCGCGAATCCCCACCCCTGTAGAACCGGCTCGGGAGGCCTCATGGACACACCCGAAGACATCGCCGACCACACCGAAGACTGGCCGGTCGACACCGTCGCCGTCGGTGTCACGGACGGGGCTCACACGATCGGTCTCGGGGGCGATCCGCAGTGGACGACAGGTGTGGCATCGGTGACGAAACTCTTCGTGGCCTATGCCGGACTCGTGGCTCTCGAGGAGGGTTCGGTCACCCTCGACGAGGCGGCCGGCGGACGCGAGGGCTCGACCGTGCGGCACCTGCTGGCTCACGCATCCGGGCTGCCCTTCGACGGCGACGAGCCGGTGGCGGCGGTGGGATCCCGGCGGGTCTACTCGAACACCGGCATCGAACGTTTCGCCGACCACCTCGCCGAGCAGACCGGGATCCCCTGGGCCGACTACGTCCGGGAGGCCGTCCTCGGCCCCCTCGGAATGGACAGCACGGAGCTGCGGGGTTCACCGGCCCACGGGGCCCGGAGCTGCGTGCGGGATCTACTGGCGTTCGGGCGGGAGCTTCTCTCGCCCACCCTCGTCGGAGCCTCGACCCTCGCTACCGCGACGACCCCGCAGTTCGCTGACCTGCGAGGTGTGGTCCCCGGCGTGGGCAGCTTCGACCCGTGCCCGTGGGGTCTCGGCTTCGAGATCGTCGGGGACAAGACACCGCACTGGACGGGCTCCGCCAACTCGGCGACGACGTTCGGTCACTTCGGGGGCGCAGGCACCTTCCTGTGGGTGGACCCCGACGCAGGTCTCGCGTGCGCGGCACTGACCGACCGGGAGTTCGGACCGTGGAGCCTCGAGGTCTGGCCCCCGTTCAGCGACGCCGTCCTCGACCGCTACCGGTCGAGGACCTGACCCGATCCCTCGGCGATCTGCGCGACGACCGCCTCAGGGGATTCGACGCTCACCAGGTAGTGCGTGAAGGACTGCCCGTCGGCTGCGATGCTCACCGCCGGCTCGCCCTTGCGGATCCGCACCATCGTCTTGTGGCCTCGGCCACGCCAGGTGCCCAGCCACGTGCGGCCGGGGACCGCCGTGCCGGGCAGCCTCATACCGCGCAGCGCACCACGTGAGTCGTGCTCGACCGAGACCGCCGTGACCGCCGAGAGCGGGATCTCCTGATCGCCGAGGATCCCCATGATCTTCTCGAACCGCGTGAGTTCGATGCGTATGACGTCGTCGTCGACCGTGATGGAAGCCATCGGGTGATCCTCGGTTCTGCGGGTACGGCTGGGCCTGTCTTCTCAATGGATGACCGTACCGACCTGGCGAAACGCGTTCGTCCCTCCACCGGATGATTCGCGACGAACCGCTAGGGGGAGACCGGGATCAGCGGCGACGCGTCACCTGAAGCCCGGAACCCGGATGCCACACGCTGACGACGAGTTCATCGCCGTCGACCTGAACCAGGCTCACACGTTCGATGTCCACGACGAACATCGAGCCCGGTGCCCCCTTCGGCGGCGCCCCGGCTGCGACCAGCCGACCACCGATCTTGGCATCACCGGCCGCAAGGTCCTCCTCCAGAGGGGCGCTGTGGATCTCGACCCGGGGGTCACGCCCGACGTCCGCGAGCTTGCGACTGTCGGGCATCATCCCGAGGCCGACGTCGGAACCGATGGTGACCTCCGTCCCGCTGATGCGAGGCGAGCCGTCGGCGCGGATCGTGCCCAGAAGGTGATGCAGATTCGCGCCGAAGCGGGCCGCGACGGACGCAGCGAACTCCGGCGCCGACGAGGCCACATTCGACCATCTCGTGTACATGGCCCCGACCCTACGGGCCGCCGGTGACAGCAGACACAGAGGGAGGGGGGTACCAGACCCGGGACCTGACACTGCCGCTGAGCCTCCCCAGACGGTAGGCGCCCTCCTGGAGCCACGCCCGCCGTCGCGAGCCGCCCGAGCTGGTCGGGACCGAACGAACGGAACCGTTGAGAAACCGGGCGCATCACGACGACATCCGTTCGAGCAGTCGACGGGCCTGCTCGGTGCCGTCGAAGTGGGCGAGAACGCGCGCCCGGCCACGATCGCCCATGGCCGACGCCGCCGACCGGTCGCCGACGAGGCGTGCGATCGCGTCCGCGAGCGCATCGGGTTCCCGAGCCGGGACGACGAACCCCTCGACGCCGTCGGTCACCGCTTCGGGCATGCCGCCGACGTCGGTCACCACCACGGGAAGGCCTGTGGCCATCGCCTCGAGAGTCGAGTTGTTCAGACCCTCGCTGGTGGACGCCAGGAGGAAGAGGTGAGCCTGACGCATCCGTGCCGCCACATCGTCCGGTGAGATCCACCCCGTCAGCTCGACCCTGTCCTCGAGCCCGAAGCGTCGCACGAGACCGATCAGGCGCTGACGCTCCTGGGGCGTGCCGGACCCGACGATGACGTAGGAGGCGTCGACGCCACGCTCGACCACGGCGGCGATCGCCTCCAGTGCGTACTCGTGGCCCTTGAGACCCTCGTAGCGCGCCACCGTGATGATCCGGACCGGCTCGAGCGGCGCTGGCCTCGTCGTTGGCGAGAACCGGGTGAGATCGACACCCCAGGCGCCGACATGGACCTTGGCGGGATCTGCGCCGAGGTCGACAGCGTGGCCGGCCAGCTCGTGCGAGACGCAGTGCACGATGTCGATCCGGGCGAAGACCTCGCGGATTGCGCGGGCGAACGACGGGTCGCTGCGCGCACTGAGGCGCAGGTCCGACCCGTGGCAGCTGACGACGGTCGGCACGTCCGCGATGTCGAGCAACTCCGTCGCCTCGATCGCATCGGAGATCCAGCCGAAGTGGACAGCCCTGGCGGGACCGGCGAGCAACGGTGCGGTCGTGAAGAGTCGCGACGCGGCGCCGCCCGGCGTCGGATTCCGTCGCAGAACCCGCCTGCAGAGTCGCCCGGCCACACGCGGATCAGCGGCGACGGCCCTGGCGAGAATCCCCGGCAGCGCCATGACCTTGCGCCAGGGTGGAGCCTCCCACGGGACCCTCAGTGTGTCGATGGCACCCGGCCGGGTCACCGGCTCGACGTCCTCTTCGACCAGCGGGCCGGTGATGACGACGCTGACGTCGACACCCAGCCGGGTGACAGCCGTGACGTAGGACGTCATGAAGGCCTCGCGGCGGCTGGGGTAGTAGCGGGTCGACACCACGAGCCGCGGGGCGACGGCCTCAGAGCTCCCACGCCGCATCGACCGATCGTACGACACAGGTACGGTGGGAGGATCGAACAGCAGGACCACGCCACCGGAGAACGCCGGCGTGCATCCCAATTCGAGGCGCAGGTCAGCGTCGTGATCCCCACCCGGGATCGGCCCGAGATGGTTGTCACCGCCGTCCTCTCCGTCCTGTCGCAGACGTTCGACCAGCTCGAGGTGATCGTGGTCGACGACGGTTCGACGACGCCTGCGACCGACTCACTTGCGCGCGTCGACGATCCACGCCTGAGAATCGAGCGACTGGAATCCCCCGCTGGCGTCGCCGAAGCCCGCAACCGCGGCATCGCCGTCGCCCGGGGAGGGCTGATCGGCTTCTGCGACGACGACGACGAGTGGCTACCGACGCTGCTGGAACGGCTGGTGGAGGCGCTCGCAACCGCACCCGACGGGAACGGTTCCCGACCTACCGTGGCGTTCTGCAACTCGGTCATCACAGAAGTCGAGGCGGGCACCTCCTGGATCCATCGAGCCTCGGCCGGATACCTGGACACGCTCGCCACCGCCCTCTACGCGCCCAGGCCCTACCTCTCCGCGACGCTCGCACCGAGGGACCTGTTCTCGATACACGGAGGCTTCGACCCGGATCTCAGGAACTTCCAGGACTACGACCTGTTGCTCCGGTGGGCAGCCTCAGGAGTGCGCACGGTCGCTGTCGACGACGCCCTCTTCATCCGCAATTACCACCTCGCGTCACTCAGCAACCGACACGAGAGCCACATGCGTTCAGAAGCCATCCTCCAGGAGAAGTGGCTCCCGGCCGTCACCGACGCCGTAGGCCCGCTGCGAGCGCGTCGCTGGGCGGCCCGTCGCTGGGTCCAGCACCTCTCTGGACGCGTCGAGCGGGACCTTGCCCGCGGCGATCGCCGCTCGGCGGTGGGCGCCATCGTGGCCATGACACCCCATGTCTGGGCAGCGCCGGGGAAGGGACTTCGATGTGTCGCCAAGACCGCCCTCGGCCTCGACGCCTACCGCCGCGTCGTGGCCTCGGTGGGCCGCGGAACCGCCTGAACCGGGACACGACCGGGTTCGTCATGGGGGCCGAGGCGCCCTAGCGTCGGTCCCGATGACACCTGACACCTCCGTACGCGCCCCCCACGGCCTCGTCGCCAGTCCCGACTCGCTCGCGTCCCAGGCCGGAGTCGCAACCCTGCGGGCTGGCGGCACCGCGGTCGACGCGGCGATCGCCACCAGCGCCGTCCTGGCGGTCACCTCCCCCCACATGTGCGGGATGGGGGGCGACCTGTTCGCGCTCGTCCACGAGGGGCCGGGTGCACCGGCGTGCCTCAACGCCTCGGGGCGTGCCGGCAGCGGCGCCGACCCTGACCGCGTCCGCGCCCAGGGCCACACGACGATTCCGCTGACGGGTCACATCGCCGCTGTACCCGTACCGGGCTGCGTGGACGGATGGCTGGCGCTCCACGACCGGTACGGCCGACTGCCGCTCGCCGAGGTGCTCGAGCACGCCGTCGGTTTCGCCGACGACGGGTTCCCGGCCTCTCCGCTGCTCGCGGCCGCCGCCGGTGGCGTCGCCGACGTCCGGGGTGCTGCGGCTCTGCGGCCCGCCACCGACGGCGCGGGAGCACTGATCCGACGCCCCGGTGTCGCCCGTTCGCTGCGGGCCGTCGTGGACCACGGCCGGGACGGCTTCTACGGCGGAGAGTTCGGTGAGGGACTTCTCACGCTGGGCGCCGGCGAGTTCGTCCCCGGGGACCTCGCCGTGCCGCTGGCCGACTGGGTCGAGCCGCTGTCGGTGCGGGCCTTCGGCCACGACGTGTGGACGACGCCGCCGAACTCGCAGGGCTACCTGACCCTGCTCGGCCTCGCCATCATCGAAGGGCTCGACCTGCCCGACGACCCGGCCGACGGCGCCTGGGCCCATCTCATGGTGGAGGCAGCGCGGGCAGCCGGGCGGGACCGACCCGAGGTACTCCACGAACACGCTGACGTGTCGGTCCTGCTCGCGGCGGCCGAGGTCACCCGCCGTCGAGCGGGCATCGACCCGGAGCGACGCTCGCGTCTCGCGGGCCCCGCGGCCGACGGCGGCACGATCCACCTGTCGACCGCGGATGCCGACGGGATGGGTGTCTCGCTGATCCAGTCGAACGCCGCAGGCTTCGGGAGCCACCTCGCGGTCGGTGAGACCGACATCTTGTTGCACTGCCGTGGTGTCGGCTTCTCCCTCGAGCCCGGCCATCCCGCCGAGTACGGGCCGGGCCGTCGCCCACCCCACACGCTGTCCCCGGCGATCGTCACCCGCTCCGACGGCGGACTCGCGATCGTGGCGGGGACGATGGGCGGCGACGCCCAGCCCCAGATCCTGCTGCAGACGCTGACGCGGATGCTGCGGCACGCACAGCCGCCCGGTCCGGCCATCGCGGCCCCCCGATGGGCACTGGGCCTCGACGGCGGCAACGGCTTCGACACGTGGAACGCCGTCGGCGACCAGATCGTGATGCTCGAACTCGGTTCCCACGGTTGGGTGACGGGGCTCGAGTCGCGCGGACACGGTGTGCGACCGATGCAGCAGAGCCCCGGCTTCGGACACGCCGACGCCATCGTCGCCACACCCTCCGGATGGGCCGGCGCAGCCGACCCGCGCGCCGTGGTCGGCGCCGCGATCGGCTACTGATAGCCGCGAGCCGAAGCCGGGCCGAGCCCTGTCCCGTAGGCGACTCCAGCATCTTGTCCGAGTCTCACAGGAGCCTGCGCCGGTCAGCCACCCCCCTGCTACTTGCGGGCATCCCGATTCCAGTCCTTGCTTTTGAAGTGAGCCATCGGCACCGGCGGCGAACTCCGTCGCCACGTAGACGGGCGTCACCGTCGAAGCGGGCGACTCGGTCGCCGGGTGGAGGGTTGACGGAGGCAGGCAATCTAGCCATACTTCTAGCCATGTCCTCGAGCGAGCATCTGTCCCTGGCAGACGTGAAGAACCGACTGTCTGAAGTCGTCGACAGGCTCGAACGCGAGCATGGACGGGTCGTCGTGACCAAGCACGGACGACCTGCTGCCGTGATGCTCAACGTCGACGACTTGGAATCCCTCGAAGAGACACTAACGATCCTCAGCAGTCCGACGCTGACAGAAGCAATCCGTGACGGCCATGCCGACGTCGCCGCCGGCCGCACGGAGCGCCTCACGAAGGACCAGGCGCTCGCTCGCATCTCCAAGAAGTGACACCGGAGCCGTTCGAGGTCGACTGGGCATCGAGTGCACTTCGGTCGCTCGATCGCCTACCGGAGAAGATCGCGACCGCCTGCGTCGAGTTCGTCTACGGCGGACTCGCCGAGAACCCCCACCGGGTCGGGCGGGCGCTACGTTTCGATCTCGAAGGGAAACACAGCGCTCGCCGCGGCGACTTTCGGGTCGTCTACCAGATCGAGAACGAGCGTCGCGTCGTGACGGTCCTCGCGATCGATCACCGCAGCGACGTGTACCGGCCACACTGACGGGGGATATCGCCCCCCCCCGGCCGCCGAATCAGGTGCGGGTGAGCCGCTTCTTGCGCTTGGCGAGTCGGGTCTCGAAGTCCTCAGCGGCGACGAGGAGGTCGTCGTAGAGGCTCATGATCTTGTCCTGAGCCTGCGCCGCGGCACCCGACAGGCCGTCGAGTGAGCCGATGTTCCACTCGCGCAGCAGCGGCTGGACGACCTGTTCGGCGTGGATCCGCATGTTGTAGACACCGGCGCGCGCCATCTCCATGGCCTTGCGGCTGAAGCCGGGGATCGTCGTTCCCGGCATCTCGAAGTTCGACAGCACCTTGTAGATCGAGCCGATGACCTGGGTCGGCGCTTCCTTCAACATCGCCGTGGTCACGCCGCGGTAGAAGAGGAAGTGGTGGTTCTCGTCGGCCGCGATCCGTTTCATCAGCTGGAAGGCGGCCTCGTCGTCGGCGAGCGAGCCGGCGTTGCGGTGGCTGATCCGGGTGGCCAGCTCCTGGGCCGAGGTGTAGACGAACAGGTCGACGGGGTCGACGACGTCGGTGGCCCAACCCCGGGTGGTCGTCTCCAGGCGGTCGTCCTCAAGCTTGACGGGATCGCAGTTGCGCGAGACCAGCAGGTACTCGCGCATGGCGGACCCGTGCTGGGCCTCCTCGGCGGTCCACAGCCGGGCCCACTCGGCCATCGGCGAGTCCTCGGGGAACGACGTGGCGAGCTTGGCGTAGTAGTAGGGCAGGTTGTCCTCGGTGAGGAGGTTGACGTGCAGCGCGGTGCGGGCGATCGGCGACAGGGTCGCCTGACTCTCGTCCCATGGCTCGTCGGCGTAGCTGCGGCCGCGCTCCCACGGGATGATCTCGTGCGCGTACCAGTGCGCCCGGCGTTCGCGATGGGTCGCCATCAGCGACTCGATCGTCGGCGAGACGGATTCGACGAGCTCCACAGAGGCAGAAGTCACGAGCGAAGGCTACCGCTGCGCACGACATCGGCTCCAACGGCGGACGTGAACGGCGCGTGAAAGTGACCTTGTCCCGGCTCTCCCGGGAACCTCAACGAAGCCGCAGGAAGATCCCCGAGCGTGGCTTGGGATGGAAGAACGTCGACTTCGGTGGCAGGACCCGTCCGGCGTCGACCACGTCCATGAGCGTGTCGACACCGGTCGCCTCCAGGGCGAACCCGACAGTGCCGGTCAGGCCGCACCGCTCGGCGAGCGTGTCGAGACCAGCCGTGCCCGGGAGGTACTCGATGCGGTCACTCGCACCCGGATCGTCGATTCCGAACACCGGTCGCAGGACGCGGTCCTGGAGGACGTCGGCGGGCAGCGCGCCGCCGTCGTCGCCCCGGGCATCCACGTCGAGGCGCCACCAGTGACCGGCAGCGTGGACACCGAACGTCCGCGCTCCGCTGCCGGCGACGGGGCCGTCGGCTGCGGTGAGGGCTCCCGCCGCGGCCAATGCGGCAACGGCGTCGGCGGGGGCGCCGTCGACTGTGACCATCCGGTGGAAGGGGTACACCTGCAGCTGGGCGGCCGGGAACAGGGCGCACAACATGAAGCGAGCAGGATGGTCCTCTGCGAGGGTCCCGGCGGCAGCGAGGGCGTTGCGCGCTGCGACGGCCGCCGCCGTGCGGTGGTGCCCGTCGGTGATGTAGAGGACGGCATCACCGATCGCGTCGTCGAGGTTCGCGATGAGTGCCGGGTCCGCCACCCGCCACACGGTCTGCTCGAGCCCGGAGGCGTCGGAGAAGGCGAGGATGGGCGGACCGGCGGTGACGGTCTCGACGATGTCGTCGACACCGGGGTGCTCGCGGTAGGTGACCGCAATGGGACTCGACGAGACCCGCACACGTTCGAGGTGGTGACCGAGCAGGCTCGCCCGTGCGGCACGGGTGCGTTCATGGGGGCGGAGTCGACCTTCGTCCGCTATGGCAACCGGGACGTCGGCGACGACCGCTGTCTGCAAATGATCACCGAGGCGGAGCCGGTAGAGGTAGACGGCCGGGCCGTAGCTCTCGTAGGCGTCGGCGTCGAGAAGGCGCTGTAGTGCGGTGGCGCTGGAGTCGGCCAGGGCGCCGGGGTCCCGGGGCGAGCCTTCGGCGACGTCTTCGGGAGAGCGCGTGACGTGCAGGAAGACGTACGGGTTCTCGTCCATCATCTTTCTGCGTTCCGTCGCGTTCACCCCGTCGTAGGCAGGCGAGACGACGCGCTCGGCCCATTCCGGACGTACGACGTGGCCTTCGAAGGGGACGAGGATGCGGTTCAGCAGTCCGCCCCCCGCACCGCCACCGACAATATGTGTTCGCCGGCTGACAACTCGGCGACGAGATCCTCGCCGACCTCACCCACGACCTCGATGAGCGCCATCGCGGCCCGGCCACCGGTGAAGACCCGGTTCTCCATCTGCTCGACGTTGATGTCGGCGCGGCGCAGGACGTCGAACACGCCCGCCAGCACACCGACGCGATCGAGGTGCCGCACGACGACCGTGCACGAGCCGAGCCGGCGTGTCTCGACGTTGACGCAGTTGACGAGCCGCCCCTCGTCGAACGCCTCGATCACCTCGGCCACCGCGTCGGCCACCGAAACCTGCGCCTGGTCCGTCGACGCGCCGATGTGGTGGGTCGCGACGACGTTCGGGTGCCGCGCGAGCGCCGAAGCCCATTCGCCCTGCTTCTCCGGGGGCTCGTCGGGCCATACGTCGAGGCCGGCGTGCATGCCCAGTTCCAGGGCGCCGAGGAGGGCGTCCGGGTCGACCACATCACCCCGGGATGTGTTCAACAGGACGGGCGCGTCGGTGTCCGCGGCGAGAGCGGCGAGAACGGCGGAATCCACGAGGTGCCTGGTCTCGTTGCCACCAGGGACGTGGAGACTGAGGATGTCGACCGCCCGGGCGAGCTCCGAGGCGACGCTGTGGACCGTCACGTCGAGGTCGTCGATGAGGCGGCGGGTGGCCGCCGAGCGCCCGGCGCGGTCCAGGGTGTGCAATTCGAGACCGAACGCGGCCGCCCGGGTGGCGACCTCGGTGCCGATGCCGCCGAGCCCGACGATGCCTAGCCGTCGCCCTGCGAGTCCCCGCGCCTTCGAGTACCGGCCCTTGTCCCAGTGCCCGGCTCTGGCGTCGGCCGTCGCCTCGGCGATGTGGCGGTCGACCGCCAGGAGCAGACCCATCGTCAGCTCCGCGACGGCGATCGCGTTGCGACCGGGCGTGTTGCACACGGCGATGCCTCGGGCCGAGGCCATGTCCAGATCGATCGTGTTGACACCGGCACCGGCCCGCACGACGAGACCGAGGCGCTCGCCCGCCTCGAGGGCGGCCGCTGTGACCCGGGTGGACCGGACGACCACCGCGTCATGGCCCGTGATCGCGTCGACGAGTGACGCCTCGTCCAGGTCCGGGGTGAGCGTCACCACATGACCTCCCGTCCGCAGTCGGTCGACGCAGGACAGGTGGCAGGAGTCAGCGAACAGGATGCGCACGCCGCAACCCTAGGTCCGGTACCTGCCCTGTCGCCGGACGGCGCTAGCGTCGGAGTGACAAGCCGACGAATCGAGGCCATGACGGCCCCGGGAGGAACTTGGCGATGAGCACCGAGCGAGAGGTACTGGACTGGGACCTGTACGGCCGTGCGGTGCGCGAACTCGCAGTCCAGGTCGCGGATGACGGCTACCGCCCCGACATGATCCTCGCCATCGCCCGCGGCGGCCTCTTCGTGGCCGGATCCCTGGGCTACGCCCTGGGCGTCAAGAACCTGTACGTGATGAACGTGGAGTACTACACCGGCGTCGACGAACGTCTCGAGGTACCGGTGATGTTGCCTCCCTACGTGGACTTCGTGGACGTCGCCAACGCCAACATCCTCGTCGCCGACGACGTCGCCGACACCGGTCACACGCTCGAACTCGTCCGCGACTTCTGCGCCAAGAAGGTGACCGAGGGCAAAGTCGCCGAAGTCCGCACGGCGGTCCTCTACGAGAAGTCCCATTCGGTCGTGAAGTGCGACTGGGTCTGGAAGCACACCGACCAGTGGATCAACTTCCCGTGGTCGACCGAACCGCCCGTGGTGGACCTGTCCACCGCCCAGACCGACGCCGTCGACGCCTGAGCCACACATGCACCCGGTCCAACAGCACCACCGCCACGTCCACGGCTACCACGCGGTGACATCGGTCGACGCGGCGCTGGACCTGCTGGCCGAGCACGGGGAGGCGGCGCGGCTCGTGGCCGGCGGGACCGACATCCTCCTGGAACTCGAGCGGGGTGTCCGGCCCGGCATCGGTCATCTGATCGACGTCACCCGGATCGCCGGTGCCGATGAGATCACCGTCGGAGACGGCTCGTTGAACCTCGGCTTCGCGACCACGCATGCGCAGGTGATCGCGTCGAGCGACGTCGTGGAACACGCTCTTCCGCTGGCCCAAGCCTGCGTGGAGGTCGGCTCACCCCAGTTGCGCAACCGGGCGACGGTGGTCGGCAACCTCGTCACCGCCTCGCCGGCCAACGACACGATCTCGGCGCTGATCGCCCTCGACGCAGCGGTATCGATCCGCTCGGCGTCGGGCACCCGCGCTGTGGACGTGGCCGATTTCTACACGGGGCTGCGCACCACCGTTCTGGAACCCGCTGAGATGGTCACCGGGATCACCGTTCCGACCGCGCCGGCCGGGTTGGACCGCCGCGGGCTGTACGTGAAGCTCGGGCTCCGCAGGGCCCAGGCCATCTCGATCGTGCACCTGGCCGTCGTGGTCGACCTCGACGACGACATCGTGACGCGGGCACGGGTCGCGCTCGGCAGCCTGGCGCCGACCGTCTTCCGGGCGACCGGCGTGGAGAACCTGCTCGTCGGCGCCCCCCTCGACGGCGCGACCATCGACGCCGCTGTGGACGCCACCCGTGCGGCGGTGAACCCGATCGCCGACGTGCGGGCCACCGCCGAGTACCGCGCCGATGCCCTCGGCACCGTCGTGGCCCGGGCATTGCGGACGCTCGCGTCCGGCCGACACCGGGAACGCTGGGCGCCCGATTCGCCCCGGCTGTGGGTGAACGCACCCGGCGGCCACTGCCCCACCGGTGAGGAACACGCCACGTCCACCGACGGGCCGGCGCCGGTGACCGCCACGGTCAACGGGACGGAACTGACGGCTACCGCCGACCCGTCCTCGACGGCCCTCGACTGGCTGCGCGAGAGCGCGCACCACGTCGGCGAGGGCAGCCTCACCGGGACCAAGGAGGGCTGCGCCGAAGGCGAGTGCGGCGCCTGCACGATCGTGATGGACGGCATGGCGGTCATGTCCTGCCTCGTGCCGGCCCCCCGCGTGGCCGGGACCGACATCACCACCGTGGAGGGACTGGCCCGGCTGGGACGGTCCGCCGAAGGCGGCGACAACACCGTGGAGGGACTGGCGGAGCCTGACCAGCTGCATGCCATCCAGGAGGCGTTCGTGGACAAGGCCGCGGTGCAGTGCGGTTTCTGCATCCCCGGCTTCCTCGTGTCGGGCGCGTCGCTGATCGCCGAGCACCCCCGGCCGACGCCGGCTCAGATACGCACCGGGCTGTCGGGCAACCTGTGCCGCTGCACCGGCTATTACAAGATCATCGAGGCGGTCGAGGCCGCGGCGGAGGCGTCGTCGTGAGCGCCCCGGTGCGCCACAGCCCGCCCGGCGGCGTCGGCCAGTCGAGCCGCAAGATCGACGCCCACACCAAGGTCACCGGCGAGGCCCGCTACCCCGACGATCTCGCCCCGGCCGATGCCCTGTGGGCCCGGGTGGTCTTCACCGGGAAACCCCACGCCCGGCTCCTGTCGCTGGACTTCGCCGCGGCCGAGGCGATGCCCGGCGTGATCGCCGTGTTCGGCTCCGCCGACATCCCCGTCAACGAGTACGGCCTGACCCTGTTCGACCAGCCGGTGTTCGTCGGGCTCGAGAACTCGGGGCGCAGCGTGGTGCGCTGCGACGTCTCGCGCTGGGAAGCCGACCACCTGGCACTCGTCGTCGCCGAGACGAAGGCCGCTGCCGACGCGGGGGCCGCTGCCATCGTGGCGGAATGGGAGGACCTCCCGCTCATCGACGACATCGATGCCGCTCTCGCCAAGGACGCCGCGCCACTGCACCCGGAGCTGACCCCGGACTCGAACATCTACCAGACCTACAAGTTCCGGCGGGGCGACATGGACGCCGGGTGGGCCGAGGCCGACGTGATCGCCGAGGGCGTCTACGAGGTCCCCCACCAGGAACACGCATACCTGCAGCCGGAGGCCGCGCTGTCCTACGTGGACGATGAGGGTCGCCCGACCGTCGAGGTCGCGGGCCAGTGGACGCACGAGGACCGTGAGCAGATCGCCCACGCGCTTGGCCTGCCCCATGAACGCGTTCGCGTGATCTACCCGGCCATCGGCGGTGCGTTCGGCGGCCGCGAGGACACATCGCTGCAGATCGTGATGGCCCTCGCCGCGCAGCAACTCGCCGAGCGGGGGGAGACCCGCCCGATCCGGTCCCGCTGGTCACGCGAGGAATCGATCATCGGGCACCACAAGCGCCACCGCGGCCGGATCCGTACGCGTTGGGGGGCGAAGGCCGACGGCACGATCGTCGCCGTCGAGGCCGAGTCGTATCTCGACGCCGGCGCCTACAACTACACGACGAACAAGGTCCTCGGGAACCTGCACCTGTGCGTACCGGGGCCCTACGTCGTGGCGAACCTCCACGTCGACAGTCACGCGGTCTACACGACGTCGGTTCCCGGTGGCGCCTTCCGCGGCTTCGGTGCCCCCCAGGGCGCGTTCGCAGCGGAGTGTCAGATCAACAAGCTGGCCGATGCCCTCGGCATGGACCCGGTGGAGATCCGCCGCCGCAACATGATCCGCGACGGCTCGATCGGCCACACGGGTTCGGTCTACCCCGAAGGCGTCAGCCTGCCGGCCGTCATCGAACGCTGCGCCGCCGAGTCCACCTGGGACGACCCCGCCTATGAGCCTCCCGGCGTGGACCCCGAGCCGTTCGCCTCGCTGCCGTCCGAACCCGACGACATCCGCCGCGGGCGGGGCTTTGCGTGCGCCTACAAGAACGTCGGCTACTCGTTCGGCTTCCCGGAGCGGTGCGAGTCACGCATCGTCCTGCACGGCGAACCGGGCGAAACCGAACCGACGAGCGCAGATCTCTTCCACGCGGGGGCGGATGTCGGCCAGGGCGGCCACACGGTGTTCCGCCAGATGGCGGCAGAGGCGACCGGCCTTCCCGCCGAGGCGATCCGGGCCCACTACTCCGACACGGCCACGGCCGGCGACTCCGGTTCGGCTTCGGCGTCCCGGCTCACGTGGATGTCGGGCAACGCCATCCTCGGCGCCGCCGAGGAGGCGGCGAAGGCCTGGCTCGACGGCGAGCGTCCGGCCGAGGGGTTCTTCCGCTACGTGCCTCCGCCCACGCAGGCGCTCGACCCCGACACTGGCGAGTGCGACCCGAACTTCGCCTACGGCTATGTGGCGCAGAGCGTCGACGTGTCCGTCGACATCGGCACGGGTCACGTGACCGTGCACCGGGTGGTCTCGGTGAACGATGTCGGCCGGGCGATCAACCCTGATCTCGTCGTGGGCCAGATCGAGGGTGCGGTCGTGCAGGCCCACGGCTACGCGATCACCGAGGATCTCCAGTTGCGCGACGGCCACATCACGAACCCGCGCCTGTCGGGATACCTGATGCCGGGCATCGGCGAGATCCCCGAGCGGGTGGAGTCGGTGGTGATGGAGGTGCCTGACCCGATCGGCCCGTTCGGGGCCCGTGGCATGGCCGAGATGCCCTATCTCCCCTACGCCCCCGCGGTCGTCAACGCGCTTCACGACGCCACCGGCGTCTGGTTCGACGCGTTCCCGCTCACACCGAGCCGGGTCCTCGCAGGACTGCGCGCCGCGGGCATCACACCGTCGTCGATCCCCCCGGTCGCTGCCAGATGAGCGAGGTGGGGTCCATGGTCCCGCCGCACTCCGATCTGCGCGTGGACGGCGGACGCCTGCTGCGCCGACTGCGTGAGTTGGCCGGGATCGGGCCGATCACCGGGCCGACTGGCGCGGCCGGGTCGTGCCGGATGGCTCTCACCGACGAGGACCGCGACGGCCGCGATCTCGTCGTCGCCTGGATGCGGGATCTGGACCTCGACGTGACGGTGGACGCGATCGGCAACGTCGTCGGTGTGCGCCCCGGACGTCACGACGGTCCGCCGGTGATGACGGGCAGCCACATCGACACCGTCCGCACGGGCGGTATCTACGACGGCAACCTGGGGGTGCTCGCCGGCCTCGAGGTGGTCGAGACGCTGGCGTCGGCCGAGGTCGTCACCGACCGACCCCTCGCTGTCGGGTTCTTCACCGGTGAGGAGGGGGCCCGTTTCGCCCCTGACATGCTCGGCAGCCTCGTCTACGTCGGCGGCATGGGCCTCGAGGAGGCGCTCGCACTGACCGACACGGACGGGGCGGTCCTCGGTGACGAACTGGACCGCATCGGCTACCGCGGTACCGCACCGTGCCCGGGACCCGCTCCCCATGCGTTCGTGGAGCTCCACATCGAACAGGGTCCGGTCCTCGAGGCCGAAGGTCTCACGATCGGTTCGGTGACCGGGGTGCAGGGGATCTCCTGGACCGGCATCGAGATCGCCGGGCAGTCGAACCATGCGGGCACGACGCCGATGGCCATGCGCCGCGACGCCGGCTGGGTTGCCGCTGCCGTCACGACGTTCGTGCGTGAGCTCGCTGTGGAGATGGGCGGCAGCCAGGTCGGCACTGTCGGCACGATCGACCTGCATCCGGACCTCGTCAACGTGATCGCGGCCCGGGCCCACCTCACGGTGGACCTCCGCAACACCGACGAGGCGGCGCTGGTCGAGGCCGAGGCCCGCCTCGCCGCCGAGTTGGATCGCCTCGCCGCAGCCGAGGGTGTCACGATCAGCTCCGAGGCGATGGCGCGTTTCGAGCCGGTCGTGTTCGACGAGGGTGTGATCCGCCGGATCGAGGAGACCGCGATGCGCCTCGGTCACCGGGTGCGGCGGATGCCGTCGGGGGCCGGGCACGACGCCCAGATGTTCGCCCGCGTCTGTCCGACCGGGATGGTCTTCGTACCATCCGTCGGGGGGATCTCCCACAACCCGGCCGAACACACCGGCCCGGCCGATCTGACGGCCGGCGCCGATGTCCTGTTGCAGACAATGCTCGGATTGGCGACGATCGTTCCCCCTGCGGACAAGGGGACCGACGAAGAGGAAGACGGATCGTGACGAGGAGGGTGCGGGTCGCCGCGGCACAGATGGGACCGATCGCCCGTGCCGACTCCCGGGCGGACGTCGTGGAGCGCCAACTCGTGATGTTGCGCGATGCGGCCGAACGCGGCTGTGACCTCGTCGTGTACCCCGAGCTCGCACTGACCACCTTCTTCCCCCGCTGGTGGATCGACGATCAGGACGAGGTGGACTCGTTCTACGAGACGCAGATGCCGGGCCCCGAGACCGCTGTCCTGTTCGACGAGGCAGCCCGGCTCGGTGTCGGCTTCTGCCTCGGGTACGCGGAGCTCACGCCCGACGGCCACCGCTACAACACCTACGTCCTCGTCGGGCCCGACGGGGTCGAGGTGGCGAAGTTCCACAAGGTCCACATCCCGGGCCACTCCGACGACGAGCCGGACCGGCCGTTCCAGCACCTCGAGCGGCACTACTTCGAGTCCGGCCCCGAGGGCTTCGGCGTGTGGCGGGCCTTCGGCGGTCTCGTGGGCATGGCGCTGTGCAACGACCGTCGCTGGCCCGAGACCTACCGGGTGATGGGACTCCAGGGCGTGGAGTTGGTGCTCATCGGCTACAACACGCCGATCCACTACGCCCCGGATCCGACGCAGAACACGCTGGCGTCGTTCCACAACCATCTGGTTATGCAGTCCGGCGCGTACCAGAACGGCACCTGGGTGGTCGGCGTCGCCAAGGGCGGGACCGAGGAGGGCGTCGAATCGCTCGCCCACTCGGCGATCTACGCGCCGTCTGGCCAGATCGTGGCTCAGGCCGTCACCGAAGGCGACGAGGTGATCGTCGCCGACTGTGACCTCGACATGTGCGCCCAGTACAAGAAGACGCTGTTCGACTTCGACCTCTATCGGGAGCCCCGCCACTACCGGCTGATCACCGAGCAGAAGGGCGTGGTCGAACCCCCGGCTGCGCCGTGAGCTCTGGACGCGGCCCGGGCCCCGTTTCCGAGCAGTGTCATAGCGAATCCAGCCGTTCGGCCCGGACCCCGTTTCCGAGCAGTGTCATAGCGAATCCGGCCGTTCGTCCCCGACCCCGTTTCCGAGCAGTGTCATAGCGAATTCGAGTGGCCCGTCCTGGTGGCGTGCGAACACGGCAGGCACCGATGTCACAGGCTGCGGCCAACCTGGCGGCATGAGAGTCGATATCGACCATGCGAAGCGAGGTGAGCTGCGCGGACGTGGCCTGAGGCACGTGTTGGTCGTGTGCCTGGCGGATGCGAACCAACCCGTCAGCCTTCACGAGCTCGCCAAGACAGTCGCGCGCCGCGGGGTACACCTTCCGGGCGCTCCCACCAAGCTCATCTCAGACTCCCTGCGGTGGGAGATCCGCCGGGGCAGGGTCAGGCGGGTCCGTCGGGGCATCTACGAGTTCGCGGGTGCGCCGCCGTCAACGATGCGCTGGATCCGCACCCGCGTCAGCCTCCTCCTCGGGATCGTCGCGGACGCAACAACTCAACACACCAGCGAGGACCTCGACGCCGTGAAGCGCCCCAGGTTCTCTGCCGCTCTTATGCGGGTTGCGGCTCTCGGTTGAGGGTCGCGTAGTGGGCTTGTTCGTAGTCGATGGGGGTGGCGTAGTCGAGGGTGCTGTGGAGGCGCCGGTTGTTGTACCAGTCGACCCAGCCGGCGGTGGCGTACTCGACGTCGGCGAGGGTCCGGTAGGGGCCGGCGTGGAACACGGTGGTGCGGATGCACTCGGTCTTGAACAGGCCGATCGTGGACTCCATGAGCGCGTTGTCGTAGGCGTCGCCGACGCTGCCGATCGAGGGGTGGACGCCTTCGAGGTCGAGGTGCTCGGTGAAGCGGATCGAGGTGTATTGCGACCCGGCATCGGCGTGGCCGATCAGCTCGCCGGGCACGATCGGGTGGCCGTCGCGGTCGCGTTGCCAGATCGCCATGCGCAGCGGCGCCATCACCAGGTCGGTGTCTTTGGACGTGGCGGCGTTCCAGGCCACGATCCGGCGGGCGTACACGTCGACGATGAACGCGACGTAGGTGAACCCGGTCCAGGTTCGGACGTAGGTGAAGTCCATGACCCATTTCTTGTTGGGTGCTGGGGCGGTGAAGTCCCGGTTCAACAGGTCACCGGCTCGGCGGCCGTCTTTGGCCGGGATCGTCGTTCGGATCCCCTTGGCCCGTCGGACACCTACCAGGCCCAGGCTGCGCATGGCCCGATCGACCGCACCCGGCGTGGCGTCAGGGATCGAGTGGCGCACGGCCCGGAGCATCTTGCGACGTCCGTAGAGGCCTTCGGGGGTGAGTTGGCGGCGTCCGTCGTCGGTGACGGTCCAGGCCAGGTCGCGGACGCAGGCCTCGACGAGCGCGTCGCTGAGTGTGCGGGCCGCCACTTGCTGGGCGGGTTGGCTCCAGGCCCGGTAGGTCCGCGCGGCGACCTGGCAGCCCTGCTCGGTGAGGACTCGACAGATCGACTCGACCGCGTGGCCCTGGGCGCGCATCTCGTCGATGAACGCCACGATCAACGGTCGCGGGGGTCGAGTTCCCCCGCGAAGAAAATCGATGCCTGTCGCAGGATCTCGTTGTCCTGCTCGAGACGCCGGACCTTGGCCTTGAGTTCCTTGATCTCGGCCAGCTCCTCCGACGTCGGGCCCTGGCGTTGGCCGCCATCGATCTGGGCCTGGATCACCCAGCGGCGCACGGTCTCCTTCCCGACGTTCTCGCGTCGGGCGACAGCCTCCGCGGCCGCCGTCAACGACGAGTACTCCTGCAGATGGTCGAGGACCTGACGCACGCAGCGCTCCTTGACCCTCGGATCGATCTTCTTCGGCATAGTTCGCATCCTTCCAACTCAGAAAGACGCGGCATCAATCCCGGGGCGCTTCAATCTGGCCGATCGTTCCATCTCGGAGCAGCTCATGGATGAGGGCGAGGTGGTTGTGGTGCTTACGAGCGAAGCCGAGTTGGGGGTTCGGCATGATGTAGGCGGCAGAGTAGACGCGCCGGTCGTTGTCGATGAGTTCGTCGAGGACGCAGGCGTAGCGGCGGGCGTCGAACGAGGCGGCGGTCGGTTCGCCGACCGCGGCGACAAGGTGTTCCCAAGAGTCGGCTCTGTTGAAGATCTTGAAGAGCAGCGTCCGAAAGATCGTGTCGGCGGCGGTGCGGGGCTCGTCGTAGATGACGTTGTGGAGGAGATACTGACTGACGCGGTCCGAGGCGCGGTACGCGTTCGTGAACCGGGGACGCGCGATGACGGGGTCGGAGGTCCAGGGGGCGGGTCGGTTGTGTGCGCGCCGGAAGAACACTGCTTGGCGTTCGGCGGCGAGGTTCCAGTACGACCAGAACACCTCGGTGACGATTACTCGCCGCCCGGCGAGGCGAATCGCCCAGGATCCTTTGGGAGGACGATCGCCATCCGCAAACAACTGCCCCGCTTGCGTCATCGGGCCCACGGTAATCGGCGTGGACGTTCGAGTTCGCTGATCCCTACTTCCGTCCTTACCTTCGCCTCGGAGTAGGGATGATCCGCGCTCAGCGGCAGACAACCCGGATTCTCGTTTTCCCAGCTCAGGCCATGAATACGGCACCACCGGTCACCAGTGGATAAGTGCAGGAGAGATCCACGACCTCTTCGAAGCGCTGGAGATGTTCCTGTACGACGTCGCACAAGACCGATTGTCCGACACGAGCCTACGACAGCGTCCGTGCGACGTGGACAGCGCCTTGGTCGCACTCGGCCTCGTCGAGACTAAGGGTCGAGGCCCCGCCATTCTGAGAGCCCAGGCGTCGACCATGTCGCCGGCTCGTCTTCGGCAACGCCGATGTCTGTTTGGCTCATGTCTGCTTGGAGACATCGCAGGACGAAGGTGCGCAACCTACTCAAGCAGCTCGGAGTGGTAGCCCTCGCTGACTCCGGCTCTCCCGAGCGGGGAGTCGAACGGTTGGATCTGATCGTGTCCTTGGCATCAGGATGAGAACCCAACACAGCCTCACTTGGTTGGAGTGGTTGAGGCGTTCGGCGACCTACGGGTCAAGTGTCCTGCGCCCTCAGTGTTCCGTCAACGGCGCAGTCCTCAACAGTTGCAGCGTGGAGCCGGCGGCCAGATGTTGACATCGATTCGCTGGGATCCTTTCGAGAACCGATGCACCGAGGCCTGGGTGAGGCCCGGTAGTTCTTGGCCCCAGTCAGCGTCGGTGGCAGTCTCGTGACTTCGTCATTCCTCGACGTCATTCCTCGACGCTCCCGAGGATCGCCTTCGTGCTGAGGAACCCCGCGAGCCCCCACTCGTCGTGCTCGTAGCCGTTGCCCGACTGCTTGCGTCCACCGAACGGTGACGACGCGTACTGGGTGAACTCGTGGTTGATGTAGACGTGGCCCGCCACGAGACGACGCGCAACCCTGAGTGCGCGGTCCGTGCTCGACGACTGAACGACAGCCGCGAGCCCATAGATGCTGTCGTTCGCGATCGAGATCGCGTGCTCCTTGTCCTCATACCCGATGATGGACAAGACCGGACCAAAGATCTCAGTTTGCGCGATCTCCATCGAGTTGTCGACGTCCGCGAACACGGTCGGCTTCACGAAGTATCCCCGGTCCAGTCCCTCGGGACGGCCTGTCCCACCACACACGAGAGTCGCCCCGGCATCGATGCCGGACTGGATCAGCCCCTGGACGTGCTCGAACTGCATCCGGTTGACGAGCGGCCCCATCGTCGTGTCGGGGCTGGTCGGGTCCCCCACGACGTGGTCTTCGGCAGCGGTCTTCGCGATGGCCGCTGCATCGGCCATCGCTGCAGCGGGCACGAGCATTCTTGTGGCGACACTGCACGACTGGCCGGCGTTCGCGTAGCACGCAAGCACTCCTCGCGGAACCGCAAGCTCGAGGTCGATGTCATCGAGGATCACGTTCGGGGACTTGCCGCCGAGTTCCTGGTGGACGACCTTGACCGTGGCGGCGGCGTCCTTTGCGATCTGAACACCCGCCCGGGTAGAACCGGTGAAGGACACGACGTCCACCCTGGGATGCGACACGAGCGCCGCCCCGGTCGTGGGACCTTCGCCGTTGATCAGGTTGAAGACACCGGGCGGGATCCCTGCCTCATCGACGACCTCGGCGAACAGAACTGCGTTCAGAGGCGCGACCTCGCTCGGCTTCAGCACCATCGTGCACCCGGCGGCGAACGCCGATGCGAACTTGGTGAAGACCTGGTTGACCGGCCAGTTCCATGGTGTGATCAGCGCGGCCACCCCCGTCGGCTCACGAACGACCAGTGTGTTGCCGCGGAGGGCCTCGAAGGAGATCCGCCGGAGAGCGTCGATGGTGCAGCGCAGGTGGGCCGAACCGAGGTCGCACTGAGCGGTCGAGGTGAGCGAGATCGGGCCTCCCATCTCTGCGGTCATCGCGCGGGCGAACTCGTCGCGCCGGCGCTCGTACACGGCGAGCACGGCCTCGAGCCAGGCGATTCGCTGCTCCGTGGTCGTCACGGAGAAGGACTCGAAGGCTCCGGCAGCAGCGTTGACGGCCGCATCGACATCGGCCCGGCTCGCCAGGGAGATGGAACCGATAGCCTCGGTCGTCGCCGGGTTCTCGACTTCCATCGTCGCCCGGTGTCGCGGCGCGACCCACTCACCGCCGACGTAGAACATTTCCTGGTGCTCGCTGATCATCGAGGCGCCTGACTCTCTTTCGGGGAGCCCGGTCGGACGAACCGGGTCATACTGGCTGCACTCCGTTGCGGCGCGAGGGCGAGACACGTGGGCGGCGGGAATAGACCGCGTACCTGCGGATTAACTCGTCGCGGAGATCGTTGGGGGGGACGACCGCCTCCACCGCGTTCTCGTTCGCGATCCGGAAGACGTCGATCCCGGCGGCGTACTCCTCGTGCTTCTCGCGGACGAACGCCGCGCGCTCTTCAGGGTCCTCGAACTCCTGGATCCGGTTGTAATGGATCGCATTTACGGCGGCATCGGGCCCCATGAGAGCGGGCTTCGCTGTCGGAAGCGCGATCACAGCGTCGGGGTCCATGGGGGCACCGGACATCGCGAGGTATCCGCCGCCGTAGGCCTTGCGGACCAGGACGGCGATCCGCGGGACGCGGGAGGCTCCAACCGCATAGAGCATCTTGGCGCCGTGCCGGATGATCCCGTCCCGCTCGACGGCACTTCCTATCATGTACCCGGCTATGTCAACCAGGAACAGAAGTGGGACGTTGAAGGCGTTGCAGATCCAGATGAAGCGGGCTGCCTTGTCCGACGAATCGCTGAAGAGGACACCGCCCCTCACCGACGAGTTGTTGGCGACGATCCCGACGGGCTTGCCGCCGAGCCGTGCGAAGCCAGTCACGAGCTCCTCGGCGAAGAGCGTCTTGTACTCGAAGAAGCTGCGTGAGTCGACGAGCGAGTCGATGAACTCGACGACGTCGAAGGCGGCCGACTCACTCTCGGGAACGATTTCCTTCGGCGACCGGCCATCGTATGGCTCCTCGGGCGGTGCAGAGGGCGGCTCTTCCTTCCAGCTGGACGGAAGGAACGAGAGCCAGACTCGGATGGCGGCGATCGCCTCCTCGTCGTCCTCGACCAGTACGTCGCCGAGTCCCGACACCTGGCAGTGCATCTCCGCACCGCCCATCTCCTCGAGTGATACCTTCTCGCCGGTTACCATCTCCGCCAGCCGCGGTGAACCGAGGTAGGCGGTCGCGTTTCCTCGGACCATGATCGTGAGGTCCGACAGCGCTGGCACATAGGCCGATCCCGCTGGGGAGGGGCCGAAGAGCGCACACACCTGTGGGACCTGACCCGAGATCTGGATCTGGTTGTAGAAGATGTTGCCCCAAGCGCGCCGCCCCGCGTAGCTCTCGAACTGCTCGTCGATCCGCGCACCGGCGGAGTCGAAGAGGTACACGATCGGAACACCGGCCTCGACGGCGACGTCCTGGGCACGGATGATCTTTTCGAACGTTCTCTTCCCCCAGGTTCCGGCCTTGACCGTGTAGTCGTTGGCGATCACACAGATCTCGCGTCCGTCGACCGTGCCGAAGCACGTGACGACGGCGTCACCCGGCAGCCCCTCGTCGAATCTTGCCAGGAGGCCGTCTTCGAACGACGGCTCGGAGTCGAAAAGGAGCTCCAGCCGCTCGCGGACCAGCAGCTTATTGGCCTCGTGTTGTTTCTGGCGTCGGTCTTCTGGGCCGCCCAGACGAGCGACGGCCAAGCGCCGATCCAACTCCTGGTGGATGTCGTCGATCACGTCGGCAGCATCTGCATTCGGCATCTCATTGACCCATCGCTGGAGGTGTGACTTGACAACTTGGGGACGGCGCGCAACTGCTCATGCGGCGCCGCCAGGTTCGATCTCGACGAGGATCTCGCCCGACGCGACGACGTCGCCGACCTCCACCGTTATGGCCACGACCTCACCATCCACATCGGCCGTGATCGAGTTCTCCATCTTCATCGCCTCGAGAACCAACAGGACCTGCCCCTTCATCACGGCGTCGCCCACGGCGCTCGTGAGCGCGATCACGGTGCCCTGCATCGGGCTGCGCACCTTTCCGTCTGCGCCGGTAGCGTCCCGCGGAGCGCGCCGATCCGGGGCCGGCCGCGCAGCAAATCGAGACCGCGCCCTGCCGGACGGCTCTGGCCGCGACTGCGCGGGCCGAGGAGCCTCGGGCCGACGGTGAGGATCCCCCGGCGGAGGCTGCGTGGTCGCTGATGTGATCTTGTATTCGCGCCCGCCGACCCACACGATTCCGTCGTCGGACGCGGGCATCGAGGCGGGCGCGGGCCCGGCCACGGAAGACAAGGCGACCCCATCCTCGTCGTGTCGCGCCAGCTCCTCAGATAGGAGCTCCGTCAGCTCGAGCTCGTGTTCCAACCAGCGGGTGCCGACAGCGCCTGCGACGAAATCGGGGTGCCTTAGGATCGCAGTAGCAGCCGGAATCGTTGTGGGAGGTCCGACGATGTGGAGTCCCTCGAGCGCCGCGACCGCACGGACTAGCGCCCAACCCCGGGTCGGCGCCCACACGACCAGCTTTCCGATCAAGCTATCGAAGTCCGGCAGGACGTCGTCGCCGGGCTCATAACCGGAGTCGAAACGTATGCCGGGCCCGACGGGGATCCGAAGATCGGTCACGAGGCCCGGCGAAGGAATGAATGCTCCCGTTGATACGTCCTCGGCATTGACCCTGACCTCGATGGCGTGACCCCGCGGGGTCAGCTCCCTCGCCGCAACGCTCAGCCGTCGCCCCGCTGCGATGTCCAGCTGAGCGGCGACGAGATCGATGCCGAGCACCTCTTCGGTTACAGGGTGCTCGACCTGGATACGGGTGTTCATCTCCAGGAAGTAGAAAGCTTCGTCAGCCGGCTCGTAGAGGAACTCCACCGTGCCGGCCCCGACGTAGTCGACCTCCTCGGCGAGACGGATCGCCGCTTCGGCCATGGCAGCCCGCGTGGCGTCAGCCAGGCCGGGAGCGGGAGCTTCCTCGACCAACTTCTGATGCCGGCGCTGGACCGAGCAGTCCCGGTCGCCGAGAGCAAGGACGGTCCCGTGGGTGTCAGCGAGAACCTGCACCTCGACATGGCGAGCGGAGTCGAGGTATCGCTCGAGGTAAACTGCTGCGTCTCCGAAGGCCGCTTCAGCTTCGCGCTGTGCCCCTTCGAGTGCGTGGGAGATCTCGGACGCGTCCCGAATCAGCCGCATTCCGCGCCCACCTCCGCCCGCGGAGGCCTTCAGAAGCAGCGGAAGCCCGTGGGTGTCCGCGAACTCCTCGATGAGGCCGACCGACGACACCTGGTCGGTCCCGGGAACGATGGGGACCTCAGCGACGACGGCACACTCCCGTGCCTTGATCTTGTCGGCCATCGTGGCGATGACATGGGCCGGTGGCCCAATGAATATGAGACCGGCCTCTTCGACGGCGGCGGCGAACTCCGCGCGTTCGGAGAGGAACCCGTAGCCGGGGTGGACGGCGTCGCAGCCGCGGGACTTGGCGGCGTCCACGATGGCTGCGATGTCAAGGTACGAGCGGGATCCGGACGGAGCGTCGATCGCGACGGCGTCGTCCGCGATCCTCACGTGCCAAGCCTCCTGGTCCGAATGGCTGTGGATCGCCACTGTTTCGATACCGAGCTGGGCACAGGTCGTCAAGACCCTCACCGCGATTTCGCCCCGGTTTGAGACCAGGACCCGGGAGATCACGCAGTCCGCGTCAGCCTCGAAGAGCGCGTCGGCCGTTCCGGAGTGCGCCCTCACGAGGCCTCCACGCAGCGGTTGGAGCAGGATCCGAGGCCTGTGATCTCAGAATGGAGTGTTTGGCCCGCGTCTAGGTATACCTCCGGCGACCGGCCGGCGCCGACGCCGGAGGGCGTGCCGGTCAGGATCACGTCTCCGGGGATCAGCCGAGTGTGTCGGGACAGGTAGAAGACGAGCTCGGCTGGTGAGAAGACCAGATCGCTCGTACTCCCTCTCTGCATGACTTCGCCGTCGACGGTGCACGTGAGTTCGAGGCCCGATCCGTCACCCACCTCGTCGGTCGTTACCAGGAAAGGTCCGAGCGGAGTGACAGCGTCGAAGGACTTCGCGAGAAACCACTGTGAGGACTGTCGCTGGAGATCACGAGCGGTGACGTCGTTCGACACGGCGAATCCGGCGATTGCGCGGCCAGCATCCCGTGGCTGCTCGATGGCGGGTGCCCCGGCGCCGAGGACGACCGCCAGCTCGATCTCCCAGTCCCACATCGTCGATGCGGAACTCAAACACAAGTCGTCGTTGGAGCCCAGTAGCGAGGTGCCGAACTTGGAGAAGACCGTCGGACGATCAGGGATCTCACGACCCATCTCCTCGATGTGACCGCGGTAGTTATGCCCGATGCAGAAGACACGCGCTGACATCGGAAGTAACGGAGCGAAGTCCAAGGCGAGATGCATAGGCACGTCGGCGCCTTCGATAGATTCGAGACCACTGATCGAACCCGCCGACGCCAGCGCCTCGGGCACTGTACGGAAGGGCAGCATCTTCGGGGACCCGCCGTCGATTCGGGCGACGCGCTCGTCCGTGCCTAGCCGCACTACTGCAACTCTCACCTACTTCCTCCTAGTCCCCTGTGGCTTCTACCGCGCTGCACGCCCGCTCAAAGACTAACCTAGGTTCCCGCTGTAGCCAAACGAGCGCTCGTACGTCACGCCAGCAAACAGCGGGGGTTTAGGGAACTGCCTGGTTCATACCCGAGCGTGTGCTCGTACGGCCCCGCCCGATGAGACACGGCAACATGCGCCGTCCGTCAGGGTCCTCGGATCGGGAGCCACAAAGGTCTGGGCGTTTCTAGGGCAGGATCCGCCGAGTCGCAGTCTGCACTGGGAGTCTTCGCCGATGAGCTCACGCGTGGCGGGTTGTGAGCAGGAAGCCTGATACGAATGTCATCACTTCGGCGTCGTCCTGGTTGGTGATGCTGTAGCCGAGGTGGGCCTTCCCGTACTCGGGCTTGGATGATCGCGACGCCTCGAGAACCGTCGCGGTCACAGTGATCGTGTCGTCGATGAAGACCGGAGCCGTCGCCCTGACTTCGTCGAGTCCCAGCCATGCGACGACGGCGTCGCCGAAGACTGTGGTCTGGACGATCAGCCCGAGCGAGAGCGCGAGGGTCAGCGGACCGTGCACGATGCGGTGACCGAATCGCGTCTCCTTGGCAAACTCCGCGTTGGTGTGGAGCGGGTACCAGTCACCGCACGTCATCGACCACATCACTAGATGCGTCTCGGTGACCGTGAGCCCCTGAGAACGGACCGCGCGTCCCACTGCGAAGTCCTCCCACGCAACGTTCCGGTCCGGATCGGATACGGGATGGGCGAGACTCTCCATGTGTATGACCCCTTCAACAAGCGAACGCTCGTACGCCACATCAATTCGATTCCGGCCGCTACCAGAGGTCCGCGTCGCGGAGTTCACTCTTGATGATCTTCCCGCTGGGGTTGATCGGGATGTCCTGCCTGGACACGAATGCAATCCGTTTGGGGATCTTGTAGGCGGCTAGATAGTCCCGGCAGTAGGAGCGGAGGTCCCGCTCCGATAGCGACGCTCCCTCGTCGAGTGCGACTATGGCTCGGACCTCTTCGTCCCACTCATCACTGACGACCCCGATCACAGCAGCCTCCGACACGGCCGGATGGCTGTAGAGGACCCGTTCCACTTCCTGGGAGTAGACGTTCTCGCCGCCGGACTTGATCATGTCCTTCTTCCTGTCGTGAAAAAAGAGATAACCCTCGGCACTTTGGGTCGCCATGTCCCCGGTCTTGAGCCAGCCTTCCTGAATGGCATCGGCGGTCGCGTCAGGACGATCGTGATAGCCCAGCATCACGTTCGGACCTCGCACGCAGATCTCACCTACGTCGCCGGTCGCGACTGGCTCGCCGTCGTCGCCGCGCAGCGAGACTTCCGTTAGCACGAACTCGGTGCCGATCGAGCCGTCGACCTCCTCGCGGAACATTTCGCCGGGGAGTAGCCGGCTGACGATCGGACCGGCCTCGGTCAGCCCGTACTGGTAGTAGATGTCGGTCGCGGGAAGGGCGTCCCTGACGGCGAGCTTGTCGGGCATCCGGAACGTGGCTCCACCGACGTAACAGCGACGGTAAGTGGCGAATCGCTCGCCGCCCAGATTCCCGCTCGCGAGCAGGCGCCGGACCATGTTCGGTACGAGGAACCCATTCGTCACGCCCTCGGACGCCGTCACCTCGGCCACGGCGTCTTCGTCGAAGCTACGCAGGAGCACGCTGCGCGCACCGAGGACCACGTGGGGCAAGAACCAGCACAACAGCGAACCGGAGTGAAACATAGGAGCGATGATCAGCGTCCTGTCGGCGTGTTCCATGCGGGTGTCGATGATCATGTTCATGCAGTTCGCCAGCACGTTCTCGTGTGTGAGTACGACAGCTTTCGAGAAGCCTGTGGTGCCGCCGGTGAAGATCATCACATTCGGATCAGCCGGGGAGACCGCGACCTCCGGTTCACTGCCGGAGCGAAGGAAAGATTCGTAGGCCTCGCCTTGGTGAATCACCGTCTCGACGTGCGAGAGGCCGACGTCACGCGCCGCGCCGAAGGACTCGATGTGAGGCTTCTCGACCAGTACAACCCGGGCGTGGGTCGACTCGACGCCGTGTACCAGCTCCCGCGAGGACCAGAGGTTGTTGTATTCGACAGCGACCGCCCCGGCCGCGACGATCCCGAGATACGTCTCGGCTGAGAACCGACTGTTCCCTGACAACACGCCAACGGGATCGCCCGGCTTCACTCCGGCCTCGAGAAGCCCTCGTGCCAGGGCCCAACATCGATCGGCGACCTCACCCCAGGTGGATGAACCCGACTCGTCCACGAGCGCTATCTCGTGCGGGTAGCGGCGCTTGTTCCATCGGAGTGCGTCACCGACTACAAACATGGCTCCCCTTCGGCGTGGCGCAGGCCAAGCTGGATCTTCGATCGAACCCTAGCCGATACTGGCCAGGCTTGCAAACAAACGCTCGTACGTCTACGCTGGTGGTGTGAACCTGGCCCCAATGCGTTCAGCCCTCTTCGTCCCTGCGCACAAGCCGTGGGCCCGAAAAGCCGTCGATTCGGGCGCGGACGCCGTGATCCTGGATCTCGAGGATGCGGTTCCAGAGGATCAGAAAGTTGCGGCCCGCGCGGGGTTGCGGGAGGCAGTCAGCAGCATCCGCGACGCCGACGCAGCGCCTGTCGTCCTCGTACGGCCCAACGCACTCGACAGCAATCACTACGCGTCCGACGTCGAGGCCGCCGTTGTCGAACGCGTCGACGCCCTCTTGTTGCCGAAGCTCTTCGGCGCTGACGACGTCCGCGAGTTCGAGGCTGTCGTCCGATGCTTTGAGGTGATGCACGCCGTTCCGCAGGGATCGGTGGCGCTCGTCCCGTCGTTGGAGACGGCGCGGGCGATTCGGGACTGCACCCAGATCATGACGGCTTCGGACCGGATCGTGTCGGTCCTTGTCGCCGCGGCCCGTGATTCCGACGTATCACGCGAGGTCGGTTTCACCTGGACCCCGGAGGGACTCGAGACGCTGCAGTACCGCACAGCTGCGATCGTCGCCAGCCGCGCCGCAGGAATTGACGCGCCAATGGTCGGGCTGTGGCAGGAGCTCACCGATCTCGACGGTCTTGGCCGATTCGCACTTCAGAACTCACAACTCGGCTTCCGCGGTCAGGTTGTGATCCATCCCTCCCACGTCGCCGTCGTCAACGAGGCGTATACACCTCCGGGGCATGTCCTGGAACGCTACCGACGGATGGTTGCAGCGTTCGAGGTCGGGCAGGAGGCCGGTTCCGCTGCAGTGACGTTCGAGGGGGAGCACATCGACATCGCACACGTCAAGACGGCCCGGACCATCCTCGCCCGCTTCGATCACGCATGACCACGGCGCGCGGCACGTAGAGAACCGACGACGGGGCGTTCTGGAGCACATCCCAGCACGCTGCGCTCGAAGAAGATTGACAGAGCCGAGAAGACACGGAAGAGAGGCAGCCATGAGTGGGATGTACCTGGAGGACTTCGAGCCTGGCCTGGTACTGCGCCATGCGGTGACGAGGACAGTCACCGAGACCGACAACCTGTTGTTCACGACGTTGACGATGAACGTCCAACCACTGCACCTGGATGCGGAGTTCGCCGGCAGGACCGAGTACGGATCGAGGATCGTGAACAGTGTCTTCACTCTGGGCCTTGTCGTTGGCATCCCCGTCGCCGACACGACGCTCGGTACGACGCTCGGAAACCTCGGCTTCGAAGAGGTGAAGCTCCCCGCTCCGGTGAGGATCGGCGACACGCTCCGTGTCGAGACGGAGGTCCTCGAACGCCGGGAGTCGAAGTCCCGACCCGACGCCGGCATCGTGCGGCTCGAGCACCGGGGCCTGAACCAGGACGGAGAACTCGTCTGCGCGGTGCGCCGGGCCGCGCTGATGCTGAAGACGCCAGCCGAGAGAGACCGGAACCAGCGCCACTCTTGAACAACGGGAGGCACGATGTCCAGCAAGTGGTTCGAGTCCGTGGCCGTCGCTCAGCGTCGGGCGAAGCGCTTCCTGCCAAGGTCGGTCTACGGGGCGCTTGTGGCCGGGTCCGAGGCCGGGGTTTCGGCGAACGACAACACCGCGGCGTTCCGCGAGCTGGGTCTGCGCCCGATGACGGCGGGTCAACCCGCCGAGCGAAGGTTGGACACGACGGTGATGGGTCAGCCGATGTCGATGCCCGTGATGATCTCGCCGACTGGCGTGCAGGCCGTCCACCCTGATGGAGAGGTGGCGGTCGCCCGGGCTGCGGCCGCCCGCGGTGTCGTCATGGGGCTCAGCTCGTTCGCTTCCAAGCCCATGGAGGACGTGATCGAGGCGAACCCCCAGACCCTGTTCCAGATCTATTGGGCGGGCGACCGGGATTCGATGGGTGCCCGCATGGAACGCGCCCGGGGCGCCGGAGCCGTCGGACTGATTCTCACTCTCGACTGGTCGTTCTCCCACAGCCGGGACTGGGGCAGTCCCGACATCCCCCAGGCCATGAACCTCAAGACGATGGCGAAGCATGCCCCCGAGGTGGCGATGCGCCCCATGTGGCTGCTCGAGTGGTTGCGCTCGGGCGGACTCCCCGGCCTCGGCGTCCCGAACTTCGTGCCGCCCGGCGAGCGAGTCCCCGGCTTCTTCGAGGCGTACGGGACCTGGATGATGACGCCCCCGGCCACTTGGGACGACGTCGCATGGGTTTGCGAGCAGTGGGGTGGACCGTTCATGGTCAAGGGCATCGCCCGCGCCGACGAGGCCCGTCGCGCCATCGACGCAGGCGCTACCGCCATCTCGGTCTCGAACCACGGCGGAAACAACGTAGACGGCGCCCCCGCGGCGATCCGGGTCCTTCCCGAGGTGGTCAATGCGGTCGGCGATCAGATCGAGGTCGTCATGGACTCCGGCATCCGGCGTGGAAGCGATGTAGTCAAGGCCCTCGCTCTCGGCGCGAAGGCCGTCATGATCGGCCGTGCCTACCTGTGGGGCCTCGCCGTCGCGGGCCAGGCCGGTGTCGAGAACGTCCTCGACGTCCTGCGGATGGGGATGGACTCTACGATGCTCGGGCTGGGCAAGGGTGCCATCGACGACCTGGGCCCCGACGACATCCTTATCCCCGAGGGGTTCCCCCCGCCAAAGATCTCCTGACGCAGCCGCTCTTGGCCGGTCGCTAGCGTGAGCAGATCGCTGACAGGCATCCAAGGCGACGACAACCCTGCACTGCCCATTGGGCGAGAGCGGCGTGGCATGGCTAGCCGCACTGCCTATTGGGCAAGTGGTCCTCATCGCACTCGAATCTGCGACGAGATGCCGAGTGCCGCGCACTTCTGCATGTAGTAGTGCGGCTTGTCAGAGCGCGCTCAACCGGGGCTCCACCTCCGCAGCGAACATCTCTATTGATCGGTTGCTGCTCGAGATGGACAACCCCGGAGGCCGCGCCCAGAACGTCAGCAGATCGAAGGGCTGGTCGCCGTGCTGCCGAGTTATCTCAGCCACCACTTCATCGGGCGTACCGACGATGTTCACCTCGCGCGACATCGGTGTGCGTTCACGCATGGTTTCGGGCGTGTCGTGCGGTCCTGGCTTCTCATCGCGGTACCACGCTTCGTAGACGTTCTCCTGGTACCTGAGGTGTGGTTCGATCTCCTGCCAACCTTGCTCGGTATCGTCGCAGACATAGATCATCCGGTTAGTCCCGAGCGGGCGCAGGTTATTACTTGTGAGCTGACGCTGCGCTTGGACGAAGGCGTCGATAGCTTCCGGTGGTGTCCCCTGATCGGCGAGGAATGCAGCTCCGAATCGAACCGCCCTCTGTGCGGCGGCGACACTGGACCCCCCGATCCAGATCGGCGGGTGCGGGCTCTGTGAGGGGGGTGGAGTGACAATCACGTCGTCGAAGTCGAAATGCCGGCCGTGATGAGAGAACGGCTCGCCTGTCCAGGCTTGGAGGAGCAACTCGATGGTCTCGTCGGTTCGCGACCCGCGCTGTTGACGGGGGATCCCTAGAACCTCAAACTCGTGGGCCCGATAGCCCGGTGCCAAACCCAACTCGACGCGTCCCCCCGACAACTGATCGACGACCGCGATCTCTTCGGCGAGTCGTAAAGGATGGTGGAGTGGCGCCAGCAGAACCTGGGTGCCGATCCGTATCCTCCGGGTGCGTTGGGCGATGGCTGCCATCATCGGCGTGACGGCCGGCAGATAGCCATCCTCGGTGAAGTGGTGTTCTGAGAGCCACACCGACTCGAAGCAGCCGAGGTCGTCGACCCACTCGATCTGGTCGAGTAGCTCGCTGTAGAGAGACGCGTACGCCTGGCGCCATGGCCCTGGGTTGCGGAAGTCGTACCAGAGCGCGACGTTCATGCGGGATCTTTGCGGTGGAGGAGGCTCGAGGCCGTGCCGGTGTCGGGGCGGGTTTCGATGCCTCTCGTGTTGGTCGGCCGGGGGAGTGAGCCGACCAACACGAGGGCGCCGGGATGACAGGGGGGCGTGATCAGCCGAAGAGTTCTTGGAGCTGTTCGGTCGTCAGCCCAGCCGAGAGGTCGGCGTCGGGGGGAAGGTCTTCGTCACAGGGAGGATCCTGCCCGTTGACTGTGTCGATGAACGTGATGAGCTCGAATTGCTCGGGCTCGTTGTCAGGGAGCCCGTTGAGGGCGGCCAATGCCTTACGGAGCGCTACGCGGACAGTTTGGGTGGTCCCGTCGATCGAGAGCAGCTCGAAGTCCGGCATCTCGGGCGAGAGCTCCTGCCACAGGCAGCCGAGCTCGTTGTCTGAAGCCGATGTGGCGAGTGGCGGGTGCGGACGTCCGGCATTGACGAAGGCACGGATACCGCCCTTGGATGCGACGCCGTAGTCCGAGACGATGAAGTCGATGTCGTCGAACTGCGTCAGGACGCCGGCCATCACGCGCTGTTCCTCGGCTGGGTCCCAGTTGGTGTCGATCGGCTCGTCGCTGAGGAAGGTGATGTCGCTACCGATCTCGTCGAGTCGGCTCCGGACGATTTCCATCAAACCCAGCGAGGCCGGGTTCCCGGGGATGCCGCCGACGAAGAGGAGGTTGCCGTCAGGCCCGAAGTTTTCATGGAGCCAGTCGGCCATCGCGTTGCCCTCGGCTTCGAAGTCGTACTCGACGTAGCCGGCGTAGTCCTCGCCCACCGTGCCACCAGGATCAGCGATGTACGGAACCACGACGACGCCGGCATCGGTCGCATCCTGAAGCACGCCCAGTGCCTGGTTGCCGAAGTCGTCATAGGTCACGATCGCGTCGAAACCCTGCGCGACGAACGAATTGATCGCTGTGATGTAGGTCTGAAGATCGAAGTCCGCCTGCGCGTACTCCACAGTGATGTTCGGACACGCCGAGGCCTCGTCCAACAACTCGGCAACCACGATCTGACGCCAGGTGTTGGCACCGAAACCGTCGACATGAGCGATCCGGACCTCTCCATCGCCACACAGCTCGCCGATCGGCAACGGATCGCCGCTGGATGCACCGTCGTCACCGGTTGACCCGTCGTCACCGGTTGACCCGTCGTCACCGGTTGACCCGTCGTCGCTGGATGCACCGTCGTCACCGGTTGACCCGTCGTCGCTGGATGCACCGTCGTCACCGGTTGACCCGTCGTCGCTGGATGCACCGTCGTCACCGGTTGACCCGTCGTCGCTGGATGCACCGTCGTCACCGGCCGCGCCGTCGTCATCGTCGTCACCACACGCGGCAGCGACCAACGCGAGGACGGCGAGAAGTGCGACGAGACGCCACCACAGGCGACGCCTAGTCGAGTTTCGGCTCACAAATCGACTCATGAGTGTTCCCCTCTGTTGTCCGCAGCGCTTCTCGGCACAGCACGGATGGCACGCTGGCCGCATATCTCCGAACGGCGGATGTCGTGATAGTCACGATACAAACTAGCGCACGTTCGCGTCAAGTGGTACGGTTGGCTTCGACGAAGGAGTGGTTCGTCATAATCGTACGAACGCCCGTGTTTCAGGAGAGAGGGGACCGCTGCCATGAGCACGACCGAGGACAGGATCGCCGAGCTTGAACGACGCCTTGGCGAACTGGAGTCCGTCCGAGAAATCCAAGAGCTCAAGTACCAGTACGCTGCCTACTGCGATGACAACTACGACCCAGACGGGATTGCTTCACTCTTCACTGAGGACGGCCGGTGGATCGTCGATGGCGTCGGCGGAAACAACGAAGGACGTGAAGAGATCCGCGAGCACTTCCGCGCTCTGTCGGGCCCAATCCCCTGGGCGTTGCACTACATGATTGCGCCCAGCATCACGATCAATCCTGACGGGGACTCGGCGACGGGCACCTTCTATCTCCTGTGCTTGGCCACTATCGCCCGCACCGACGATCCCTCCGAGTTTGATGCCGTTCTGATCACGATCCAGTACACGGACAAGTTCCTCCGCCAGGACGGAACCTGGCTGTTCGAGGAACTCATGGGCAAGACCCACCACGTGTCGGACTGGACGGAGGGCTGGGTCCGCCAACCCCTGCGCCCCTAGGAGTGGTCATGCATCGAGCCGATGGCGCGGTCTCTTCTCGGGACGCAGCAGCCCCGCTCCTCGTCTTCACTCGGTGTCTATCATTCCGATAGCTCGCCGTTGACCTCGATCGGCTTCATCAGGGGCTCGAGGCGATCGTCACTCAGGCCGAGTTGCCTCACAGCGAGCGCTCTGTAGATGTTCACGATCTCATCGAGTGATCGTGGGCCCGCCGGGTCGTACCACGACGCCAGGTGAGGAGCCATGGCTAGGATTACGTAGGTTTGGAACTGAGGATCGATCACGACGGCCTCTGTCTGCGACGCGATGTCATCGATGAGGCCACGGATCTTCGCTTCGTATTCCCGACGGCTACGGCGAACCTTGCGGGAATCCTGATCCGACAGCGACCGCATCTCCGAGTTCCCGATGAACACCTTTCGCGCGTGCTCGGCGTGGAATCGGATATGGGCTTCGAAGACGCGGTGGAACCTCTCAACGGCGTCGTCATCGACATGCGAGAGAGCAGCGTCGATCTCGCCATGGAGGCTGGTCATGACCGTGCGCAGGATCTCTCCCAGCAACTGCTCCTTACTATCGATGTGGTTGTAGAGAGATCCCACCTTCAGACCCACGCGATCGGCGATCTCGCGGAGAGTCGTCGCTGCGTACCCGTGCTCCAGGAACAGATCGGCTGCCGCCTCGCGGATGGCGTCGGCGGTTGGAAGCTCCGCATAGTCACCGGTTCGCACGTGGTTCGTTCCTTTGTTCGGTGATCGGACGCGGGGCGCTGGTTGACTCCGGGGAAGATACCGGCCAACGATCCATGCGCCCCGCACTGACGCAATGGCCGGCGAGAAAGGCCTCAATGGGCGATGTCGAGGATCCCTCTGATGTTGATGCCGGCCAGGAGATCGTCATATCCCTTGTTCACGTCCTCCAGGGGGTAGCGGTTCGTGATGAGCTCCTCGAGCTTGAGGTTTCCGCTCTGCCAGAGACGGATGACAGTTCGGATGTCCTGGTGTGGGTTTCCGGACCCGAAGAGCGAGCCGACTAGGCGCTTCTCGTACAGTGTGAGCTCGAGGCTCGGGATCTCGAGCCTCGTCTCGGGATTCGCAAGGGCCGTCACGACGACGGTGCCGGCCTTGCGGATCACGCGAAAGGCTTCGGAAACGACGCCAGGTTCGACGATTCCGACGGTCACGATCGCGCTGTCCGCGCCTTGGCCGTGGGTCTCCGGCCAGACGAACTCGTAGGCCTCCTCTGCGGAAGCAAAGGTATGGGTCGCACCGAGCTGGGCCGCTGTCTCTCTCTTGAACTCGACGGGGTCGACGGCGACGATGATCTCTGCGCCGGCGTGGCGCGCACCCTGCACGGCGTTCACCCCGATTCCGCCTACACCGTAGATCACGACCACGTCACCGGGCCGGGTGTCGGCGGCATAGACGGCGGAGCCCCAACCAGTGGGTACACCACAAGCGGTGATCGCGAGAATGTCAAGCGGCAGGCCTTTGTCCACCTTCACACATGCCGACTCGGGAATCACGTTCCACTGGGAGAAGGTCCCGAGCAGGTCTACACCCCCCATTCCCATTCCACGGGCGTGGACGCGCTGGGTCCCGTCGAGCATCGTGCCAGCCATCAGGAACTGGCCGTTGTCACAGAGGTTGCTCTTGCCCATCATGCAAAAGCGGCACACCCCGCCACACGTCGGCATCCAGGACGTGACAATGTGATCTCCAGGCTCGACCGCAGTTACCCCCGGTCCGACGGCTTCGATCACGCCACTTCCCTCATGCCCACCGACCATCGGCGGATCGATGGTCAGGTCGCCGTGACGGAGGTGCTCGTCGGAATGACACAACCCCGCGTACTCGTAGCGGACGAGTACCTCATTCGCCTTCGGATCGTCCACCTCGACTTCGGTGATCTCGAAGTTTCCAGAGGGGGCCCACATCACCGCTGCAAGTGATTTCACGATTCGTTCCTTTCTGTTGTCGATCTGTCACTGATGCCCACGTGACCTGTCAATAGGACTTCGGGAGGCCCAACGTGTGTTGGGCTATGTGGTTCAGGATCATTTCGCGACTGACGGGAGCAATTTCGTAGAGACGCACTAGCCCCCAGAGATCTGCGAGGCCGTACTCGATCGCCAGTCCGTTGCCGCCGTGGGTCTGTACAGCCGAGTCGAACGCCGACCGAGCCGACTTCGCGCACACGTACTTGGCCATGTTCGCGAGCTCCCCCACGTCACGACCGGTGTCATGGGCCCGTGCCGCCTCGTACAGCGCGATCTTTGCGACGTCACACTCGATCTTCGCCTCGGCAAGGGGGTGAGCCACCGCCTGATGTGCTCCGATGGGGACGTCCCAGACATGGCGGTCCCGGGCATAGTCGACCGCCTTGGTGAGGCAGAAGCGGCTCAGACCGATACAGACGGCGCCAGACATGACCCGTTCCGGATTGAGTCCTCCGAACAACTGGCGGAGCCCGTCCCCCTCGTCGCCGAGGAGGTGGTCATCGGCCACCTCGACCTCGTCGAGAAAGACCGAGAATTGCCGCTCGGCCGCCCGGACTGCGGTCGGAATCGGCTGGAGCTCGATCCCTGGAGAGCCGGAGGGGACGATGAACATAGAGAGGCGCGCGCGTCCTGACCTCTCGTGTGTGCCCGTACGGGCCACGACCATGAGGTTCGCGGCCTCGTCGACGCCTGAGATGTACGTCTTCGACCCCGACAGAACCCACGTGCTCCCGCGTCGCTCGGCACGCAGCTTGACGTTGTGGGTGTTCGAGCCTGCATCCGCTTCGGTCACAGCGAAGGCCATTTTCGCTCCCTCGGCCAACGAAGGGAGCCATCGCTGCTTCTGGGCCTCCGTTCCCAGGGTCGTGATCAGCGGGACGCACAGACCGGGCGACACGACCAGCATCATCAGCGGACAGCCGGCGGCTGCTGTCTCCTCGGCCACGATCGCGAGCTCGGTGAGCCCCATACCCCCGCCGCCGAACTCGACGGGAACGTTGACCCCCACGAACCCGGACTGGGCGAGGTCATCCCAGAGCTCCTGTGCGGACTCACCCGCCGCCGTCTTCCGCGCGAAGTACGCGGGTCCATACGACGCAGTGAGCCCACTGACCGTCGAACGCAGGAGGTCGATGTCTGTCACAGCGAGGCTCTGAGCGGCATCGCTCAGGCCAGCTCCTGACCAGCGGCGGCTCCTTCGAGAAAGCGATTGGGCTTCAAGAAGAAGGCGATGAGCAGGACTCCGTCGTCGGTCCAGGGAGAATGCCGGTTCCCCTTGGGGCGCCACACGAAGTTGCCGGCAGTGACGGTGCCTTCCTCGTCGGTGAGCGAGCCGGACAAGACGAAGGACTGCTCGATCTCGATGTGCTCGTGAAGATCGAGCTTCGTGTCTGGTTCCCAACGGAACAGCGCTGTCAGGAGGCCGGTGTCGGGGTCGCGGAGCAGGACCTTCATATCGACGCCCTTGACGGGCGTCGGTTGCCAGGCGAGGTCGTCGACATCGACATACCGGCCCGCGAGCTCTCCGATGGAGGCCTCGTAGTCCTCGAGGCCAGGGGTGTGCGCAGTCATGATGGCGAAATCCTTTCGTCCGCTGTTCTGACAGATCTGTTGCCGCGGGCGACATCGACCGCTCTTTCGAACCCACGGCGCAACTGTTCCTTCCGTTCTCGTGATCCGATCGTCTGTGCGCCAATCGCAACGGCGAGAACCCCGGCCTCGATAAGGAGCTGTGACGAGGTGGGGAGCCCCACCGACAACACGAGCTGCGATAGCTGGCTGAGGAACACGGCACCCACCGCGGTGCCGATCACGCGTCCCTTTCCGCCCGCGAACGACGTGCCGCCGATGACCACAGCGGCAATCGACGGCAGGAGATAGCGGTTTCCCGAGGTCACGGTCGGCGATGCGATGAATCCGGCGAGCACGATGCCGGCACCTGCGAAGCACAGGGATGCCGCCATGTAGCTGGTGATCTTGATCCAGGTCGCCGGTATGCCCGACGCAATCGACGCGCGCTCGCTGGCACCTACGGCTTGTAGCTGCCGACCCCAGACCGTCTGCACGCCGAGGATGCCGGCTACGAGGACGATGAGAAGCGCGAGAAGGGCCGAGTTGGACACACCGAACGTCTTCCTGAGGGCGAAGTCGGCCAGACCATCCGGTGCGCGTTCCGGCGTCCCTCCCGTGTAGCTCAGGGCAACACCTGCGAGAATGGTGTTCATTGCGAACGTTGCGACCAGTGGGCTTACCCGCAGGATCGCCACGGCGACACCATTCGCGAACCCGATCACGATGGCGACGACGATCACGATCAGCATTGCCGCGACGAGGTTGCCGCCATGGTCTGACGAGTACTTGCTTACGATGAGGGCGGCCATTGTCATCTGCCCCGCGACCGATAGGTCGATGCCTCGCGTCATGACGACGAGCGTCTGCCCGACTGCGGCGATGGCGAGAATCCCGGCGAACGGCAGCATCGAATCGATGGCAGTGCCCTGGACGCTCTTCGGCTCAATGATCCAGCTCAGGATGAACAGCCCGATCGTCGACAAGACGATCGGCGTAGCGACCAGCCGTACGCGCTGCAGGCGTTGTGTCGCCAACACCGTCAACGACTCCTTAGGAGCGAGTAGGAGGCGGCGGCGGCGATGGTGAGACCTCCGAGGAGGTACAGCTGCCACTCGCGACCCCAGCCGAGGAACTGCACGACGGTGTTGATCTGGGTGATGAGCAGCGCCCCCATCAGCGCTCCGAGGAGGGACCCCCGTCCGCCGTGGATGCTGGCCCCGCCGAGCACCACGGCCCCAACGCTTGACAGCGTGAAACCATTCCCGACTGAGGCATTCCCGCCTCGTACCTGTGCCATCAACATGAACGAAGCGAGTGTCGCGAATAGGGCTGCGCCAAGGAACGTGAGGAACAACATGGCGGACGGCGAGATTCCAACCTTTGCGGCCACGATTCGATCCGATCCTGCGCCGCGAACGTGCATTCCCCACATCGTGCGGTAGAGGGCGAGTTCCAAACCGATCGCGAGCACCACCGCTGCGATCAGCGCCGCCGGGATGAACCAGACCTCGGACTTCATCGCGTCGGTGAGTCCGTCAGTGATGCTCCCACCCGGTGTCGGCCGCAGGAGCAGGGAAACGCCCTGGAGGGCCCCGAAGGTGACCAAGGTGGCGATAAGCGGGTTGATCCGCACGAGGTCCGTCAGCAACCAGTTAACCGACGCGACCAGTACGGCGACACCGAGCAAGACAAGGATCGCGCCGACCCATCCGGCCGTCGACACGCCCGAATCAAGCATGAACGACGCGATGACAACCTGCAGGCCGGCGAGCGGCCCGATCGAGAGATCGATAGCCCCGGTCATCATGACAAGCTGTTGGCCCATCGCAAACAGCGCCAGGGTCGCCGCGAGGGGTAGCGTAAGAGAGAAGTTCTGCTGCGTGAGGTAGAACTCGCTGTCGTTCGTGGCGATGATCCCGAGTACGATGAGAGCGGGTATGAGCGCGAACGACGGAGCGAAGTCGCTTCGCAACAGTCGCATGAACCAGTGCTGACGGAATGCCCCCGCCAGTTCCCGGTCCTTGCGGACTGTTGTTGCCGTGAGCGCAGCCTCGGTGATCGAGCGCTCCACGACGTCGTCGCCGGTCAGCTGGCCGGCGATCTGGCCACGGGACACTACGAGCACGCGGTCGCAAAGCCCTTCGAGTTCGGCCGAGTCGGCGGAGACCACGATTACGGCCATACCCTCGGCAGCCGCCGTCCGCAACATCTCGTAGAGGTCCGCTCTGGCACCAACGTCTACGCCCTGGGTGGGTTCGTCGGCGAGGAAAACTGCACTGCCGTTCAGCAGCGCGCGACTGAACATCACCTTCTGTTGGTTTCCGCCTGACAGATCGTCGATCGCTGTCTCGAGCGACGGTGTCTTGACCTTGACCTCTTCGAGCTGCGCCCGGACCGCCGGTCGCTCGCGTCGCGGGACCATGAATCCGGCGGTGGCCCACTGCGAGAGACCGCCTGCAGCAGCATTCTCCCGAACCCCGAGATTGGGGAGTACGCCTTCCCGGTGGCGGTCGTGCGCGAGGTAAACAATTCCGTGACGAACGGCGGCAGTCGACGTTCGGAGTCGAACGCCCTTTCCATCCACATGGACTGTTCCCACGGACCGCTGCAGGCCGGCGAGAGCACGCAGGAGCTCACGCTGGCCTTGGCCCTCGATTCCGGCTAGACCCACGATCTCACCCGCCCGGACCTCGAGGTCGATGTCGGAGAATCCCTGGCCCGACAAGCCCTCTGTGCGGAGCCGGACCGGGCCCAGGTCGTCGGTCGATGCCTTCGAGGGGAACCTCGCCTCGAGCCGGCGGCCGACGATGAGGTCAACGATGTCGGACTCCGACAGCTCCGACGCCTCCCCGGTGGTGACGAGCTCGCCATCGCGAAGGACGGATACACGATCCGCGACCGCCTTGACCTCCCGGATCCGGTGGGAGATGTAGACGACCGAGCCACCCCGATTGCATACCTCGCCGATCAGAAGGAATAGCTCCTCGACACCCGCCGCAGGCAGGTGCTCAGTTGGCTCGTCGAGGATGAGTACGGTCGGCACCTCCGCGACAGCGCGTGCGATCTCCACGATGAATCGTTCGAGGGGAGCGAGGTCCCGCACGTAGGCACGCGGGTCGATCTGTGCAATGCCGCTCCAGCTCTCAAGAACCTGGCTGGCGTAGGCAAGTTGGTCGGACACCGGTGGGCGGTGATCGTCGGGCATCCCGAGACGGACGTTCTCTGCGACGGTCAGGTCCGGAAGCAAGGCTGGCTCTTGGTACACGATCGCGAGGCCGTGCTCCCGAGCCCAGTCGGGATCACCCAACGGGGCCCGTGCCCCGTTGATCCAGATCTCCCCCTCCTCGGGGGCAACCGCTCCAGAGGCAATCCCGACGAGCGTCGACTTGCCTGCACCGTTCTCGCCAACGAGCCCGTGGACCTCACCGCGTCGGACAGTCAAGCTTACATCGCTGAGCGCCTGGACTCCCGGGTAGCGCTTGGAGACAGAAACAGCCTCGAGGACATCCTCTCCCGAGGACCGCCTAGCGTTCTCCGCATGGCGGTCCTCGAGATTCGCAGCATCTGCCAGCCGTTCGAACAGTTCAGAGCACATCAGTTTGTTGCCTGCGCGCCCCGCTGGCTATCGGACGCGGTTTGAAGGCAGTCCTCGGCGCCGTATGGGAGGCGACCGGCGACAGGTTCGGACGACGAAGAGTCGTTGTCCGAACCCCCGCGGACCTGCATCACAGCAACTTGGCGAGCTCGTCAAGGCCCCGGAGAGTCGAAGCCTCGTCGGCCGGATCGAGCCACAGAGCGACCCTTTCGACGCCCTGCTCCTCGTATTTTGCAAGCACGGCTGGATCTGGCGGACCTGAGGCGACCGCCACACCGACCGTGTCGGGGTCTCGTCCATGCTCCTCCGCCATCCTTCGGAGCCTGGGAATAGCCTTCTCGAGCGTGACGTCGGCCGCCGAGGGAACGACGTACCATGTGTCACCCCACTCGATCGTGTGGCGCATCGTCGTCGGTCCCGCTCCTCCCACGTAGATGGGAGGGTGCGGTGACTGGATCGGCTTCGGCCACGCCCAAGAGTCAGAGAACTGCACGAAGTCCCCGTCGGCCGATGCGACCTCTTGTTGCCACAGCGCCTTCATCGCGAGGACCTTTTGCTTCACCGTCGTGAATCGGTGACCCCAGTCGACGCCGTGGTGCTCCGCTTCGTCCTGGTTCCAGCCGAAACCGACCCCGGCGATCACGCGACCGTTCGAGATGTGGTCGAGCGACGCGATCGCCTTGGCGGTGTACAAGGCGTCGCGCTGACCGACGAGTGCGACGCCCGCACCGAGCCTGATCCGCTCCGTAACGGCAGCCATTGCCGCCAGGGTTACGAAGAGCTCGAGTGTCCGCTTGTAGAACTCCGGGAGCTCACCGCCTCCGTAGACCTCGGGATAGGGAGTGACCCGCGAAGTGGGAATATGAGAATGGTCGGTCATAAAGAGGCTCTCGAAGCCCCTCTGTTCGACCTCGGTCGCGAGACGAGTGGGAGAGATCGTCTGGTCGGTGCAGAAATAGACGACTCCGAGATCCATCAGTCGCTCTCCTTGTCGACCACCACATAGTCGTCTAACACGACGACGGAGTGCTTACCGAGGAAGTTCGGCACGTCATCGAGCGCACGCTGACCCGCCTCGCTCGCCCAGCCCGCCTCCATGGCCTCGATGCTCTCGTAGTCAAGCACGGCGAACCCGTCGACACCGAACTCGTTATCGGGTTCGTCGGCTTCGGGCACGACGTAACGCTGCACGTAGCGCGTGACGCCCGGCACCTGTGCCGCCAACGGTGCGTGGGTCTCCTTCCAGTAGCGGCAGAACTCCTCAAAGGACATGCCGGGCTTGCGGCCGAGGATTGCAATGGTTCGAATAGTCACCGAAATCGAGCTCCTTCGACGGATCTTTGGTCCATGAGACCGGGCCTCTGGTCCGCTCTCTTCCCTTCTCTTCATTCTTATCGGGTGGGCGTCCGGACCAACCCGGACCCCCACCCGTATATCAGCGACGGTGGGTCGCTGTGCGACCACCGTCGGTGCTCGCAGAATTAGCTCTCGAACACAGCGGCGAGCTGCTCGGGGCTCAGACCTGACGAGAGGTCCGCGTCGGGCGGAAGGTCGGGCTCACACGGCGGGTCGATGCCGTTGACCGTGTCCATGAACGGCTCGAGCACGAAGACCTCCACGTCGGTGTCCGGGAGGCCGTTCAGGGCGGCCAGCGCCTTGCGGACGGCGAGGCGCACGACCCGGGTCGTCCCGTCGACGGCGAACAGCTCGAAGTCAGGATTGTCCTCGCTGAGCTCGTACCACACGCACCCGAGCTCGTTGGACGTCGCGTAGGTCGCGAGCGGCGGAATCGAGCGCCCGGCATTCTCCATGGCGCGGATACCACCGACAGACACGACGCCGTAGTCACTCACCCAACCTTCGAAGTCTGTATACTGGGTGATGGCACCGGCGAGTGCCTGCTGAGCGTCGGCCATGTTCCAGTTGGTGTCGATCGGCTCCTCGTTGAGGAACTCGAGACCGACACCGAGCGACTCGACGGCGGCCTCGAAGTTTCCCTTCGCCGCGAGGCTCGACGGGTTGCCGGGGATGCCCCCGACGAAGATGAGCTCCGCGTCGTCACCGGCGACGTCGGCCATCCAGGCCGCCCAATCCTCGGCAATAGCCGCGTAGTCCATCGTGATGAAGTCCGAGTAGTCCTCACCGACCACGCCATTGGGGTCGGATGTGTAGGGCACCACGACCACACCGGCCTCGAAGGCGTCCCGCAGTGACCCCAGAGCCTGGTTGCCGAAGTCGTCGTAGGTCACGATCACGTCGTAGCCCTGGGCGACGAAGGAGTTGATCGCCGCCGAGTAGGCCTGCAGGTCGCCACCGGCCTCGGCGTAGCTGACCTCGATGTTGTCGCAGTCGGAGATCTCGTCCAGGAGTTCGGCATGGGTGATCTGACGCCACGCGTTGCCGCCGAAACCATCGATGTGGGCGAGTCGGATCGGCTCGGTCCCGCAGAGCTCCGAGGTAGGCAGCGGGCCACCATCGGTCGAGCCGTCATCACTCGACGCGGAGCCGTCATCAGCCGACGAGGTGTCATCGTCGTCGTCACCACAAGCCCCGGCGATGAGCGCAGTGACCAATAGGACGGCCAACAGTGCTTGCAGCCGGCGGAACAACACGCCTTTTCGGATCTCACTCACAAAGGTCCCCTTCCCCAGGTACGGCTAGCCATCGGAGTGTACGAACAAACGACCGTTCGTGTCAATTGGCAGCTCTTGAGTGTCGAGTGGCCTGACCCAGCGAGCGCTCGTCAGGGCGCATGCTTCTTTTCGGCGAAAGACGCATGGTGCCCTGGATTCGTCCCCAGTTGCGGTTGGCGGCCAGACTTAGAATCATGGCCTAGATGAAAGCCAACGTCATGAGGCGCCGGGCTAACGATGCCAGAATCGCGAAACTCGGTACTGTCGACTCCAAGAACCGGCCCCACATCGTTCCGTGCTGCTTCGTGATCGTCGGCGAGACGCTGTTCTCGCCGGTCGACCATGTGAAACCCAAGTCGAACCGCACGCTCAAGCGCCTTAGGAACATCGAGCAACAGCCGACAGTCACGGTGTTGGTCGACCATTACGATGAGGATTGGCGGGAGTTGTGGTGGATCCGACTCGACGGCACCGCCGCTGTCGCGCAGACTTCACGACACCGAGGACCTGTGATCGAATTGCTCGTCACCAAGTATCCACAATACGACTCGGCCTCGTTTCGAAACCAACTGATTGTGGTGCAGATCTCCCGCTGGACCGGATGGCCGTAATCCACCCCTCTCGCAAGATTCGGAAGCTGCACGGTGGGCGATCATTGATGTCGCTTCCAGGTCAGTGCCGATGGCGTCGTATCGGTCCCCGACCTTCGGAATGCGGGTATCGAGTCCATCGTGAGGTCGAAGGGCCCGATCAGCGGCCTCGGCCCCGACGGCCTCGCTGTCCGCCGCGGCTTCGTGTCGACGTACGCTATCGACCACAGCTGACTCGGCGGCCGGGACGTGCCCACTCGGACCGCACGGGAGTGTCAGCTCGGGACGCACTCACCTCAGGTGGGCGTCGAACCACTCGATGCACGTGTCCGCGGCGACCTTGGTCTTCGCCGGATCCCGGTAGATCTCGTGGTGACTCGTCCCGTCGAGGGTCACCAGCCGCTTGTCAGGCGTGGGAATCGCGTTGAACGCCGTGGTTTCGAGGTCCGAGAAAGTGAAGTCGTCGTTGTCCGCCAGGACCAGGAGTGTCGGCGTGTCGACGAGGCGGGAGACGTAGGGTCTGACGTCGTACTCCATCAGTCGCTCTGCCGATTCGATGGTGTTTCGGTTCTCGTAGGCCGGAGCCTCGGTCTCCTTGAGATGCTGGAACAAGGGCGGACTCGCCGGGAAGGGCCAGGTGCACAGCTCGGTCTCAGGCGCCTCGGACGAATGCTTCATGTAGCCGTACTCGCCGGTCAGGAACCGGGTGCGACGATCCTCCAGGACCGCAGCCCTGAGCCTCCGAAATCCCATCGTCCCGTGAGCGCGGCGCATGGTCTCGTAGCCGTCGATGACGGGCACGATGGAGATCAGGCATTTGACCCGGGGGTCGAGGCCGCCGACGACGAGAACGTGACCACCGCTGTAGGAGATCCCCCAGACGGCGATGCGGTCGGGGTCGGCGTCGTCACGGGTCTCCACGTACGAGATCGCGTTGCGGTAGTCCTCGATCTGTGCCCACGGGTCGAGGTGCTGACGGGGAGTCCCCCCACTGGCACCCAGACGGCGATAGTCGAAGATCAACGCCGCAACACCGGCCCTGGCGAACGCCTGCGCGTACCGCGGCTGGACGAGCTCCTTCACGTAGCACCACCCGCCCGCCATGACGACCGTCGGATGAGGGCCGGGGCCCTCGGGCCGGAACCAGAGTCCCTCCACGGTGTCACCGTGGCTCTGGAATGACGCAGACTCATGCATTGGGTCGCTCCTTTTCGTCGCTTCGGTCACGCCGTGAGCCAACCGCCATCCACGGGAAGGATGGCGCCGGTGATGTACGAGGCCTCATCGGACGCGAGGAACGCAATGGCGGCAGCCTGCTCGGCGGCCTCGGCGAACCGACCCATCGGAATGGACCGTCGCAGCCTCGACGCGCGCTCAGCGTCCTCGCGTAGGGCCTCGTTCATCGCCGTCGCAGTCACGCCCGGGGCGATCCCGTTGACCCGGATGTCGTGATCCGCGAGCTCCAGGGCGAACGCCCTCGTCAGCATCGCCACGGCGGATTTCGAGACCGTGTACGCGGCGTGATCCGGTGCGGCGGTGAAGGACTCAATCGAGCAGACGTTGACGATCGAGCCGGGAGTGTTCTCGCCGATGTGACGGGCACTGAATGTCCGGCTGGTGCGGAAGACGGAACGGACGTTGACCGCGAGGGTCTCGTCCCAGGCCGCGAGGCTGTGGGTCACGAACGGTTCTCTTCTCAACACGCCGGCGGCGTTGACCAGCACGTCGGGGGGCGGGCCTCCCGCGATCAACTCCAGCAGGACGTCGTCGCGCACGTCCGCGACGAAAGTCGTGACGCCAGCGGTGTCACCGTGGCGCCCTTCGAGCCGAGCCGGATCACGGTCGACGGCGACGACAGCTGCTCCCTCGGCAGCGAAGCGCCCCACAGCCGACGCGCCGATTCCCGATGCCGCCCCGGTGACGATCACCCGCCGACCGGCGAACCTGTCGTCCTGTTGCACGACGGAGGTCACGGGAGCCGATACCCGCCGTCGACATAGAGGATCTCCCCGGTGACGTACCGCGCGGCGTCCGACAGCAGGAACACGGTCGCCGACCCGATGTCAGAAGGAGTGCCGTAGCGGTTTCCGAGCGGGATGCGTGCCTCGGTCTCGGCCTTGTTGGCGGCTGCCATGCCCGTGTCGATCGCTCCGGGTCCGACCGCCACGGCGCGGATGCCGTGAGCGGCGAGGTCGTAGCCGAGAACCCGCGTGAGGCCGAGCAGCGCACCCTTTGTCGACGCGTAGACGGCCTGGGGCGGATCCTTCCAGCCAACCTCGGACTCGACCGAGCAGATGTTGACGATGACTCCGGGAGTCCCGCTGTCGATCCAACGCCGGGCGAAGTACTGCGAGAAGCGGAACGGAGCGGTGACGTTGACGTCGTACATGTCATCGAAGTCGTCGTCGCTTTGCTCCCAACAGTGGGCCGACCGGTGGAGGCCCGCGTTGTTGACGAGTCCGTCGACACGCCCGAACTCCTCGATGGCCCGTTCGAACGCCAACTCAGGCGCTTCTCGCAGGGTGATGTCCACAGCCACCGATCGGAACCGATCCGCTGCCGCAGCCGGTAGCGCGTCGCCACTTCGGGAGACACCCACGACTGCGCCGTCGGCGTCGATGATCGCAGTCCCGATCCCGGTGCCGATACCCCGGCTGCTTCCGGTGACCACGATCACGCGCTCGTGCAGCGACGGATCCCTCACCGAGGGATGTCCGCGCACTGCTCGGCGACAGAGGACAGGAATCGTGCGGCGTCGGCTCCATCCAGGCAGCGGTGGTCGGAGACGAGTGTCATCGTCATCAGGGCCGACGTTCCGACGGGGCGCAGCCTGCCGACCCCAAGTACCGCGACCTGGGGAGGAGTCAGCAACGGCGCCAACGCGTTGGCACCGAGCGGACCGATATTGGAGACCGTGAACGTGGCACCGACGAGGTCGTCCGGTTTCAGCTCACCCGACTGGGAACGACTGACAAGATCAGCCCGCCGGGCGGTGAGCTCACCGGGGTCCAGCGTGTCGACTCGCCGGATGGTGGGAGCGACCACGCCGTGGGGACCGTCGACTGCGAGAGCGATGTTGATGTCGGCGAACCGCGTCCAACGTCCTTCGTCGTACCACGAGTTGAACGAGGGGTGACGTCTCAGGCTGTGTGCAACGACCGTCAAGATGACATCGGTGAGGGTCGCCTCGGGGACCGTTTCTCGTCGGGATTCGAGCTGCCGCCTGAGGCCGGTCACGTCGAAGTCGCGGAACACCGGGAACTGGGGAACCCGTGAGGATCTCTCCATCGCCCGCGCCACGGCCCTGCGGTGAGCTGTCGCCTCGACGACCTCGTACGCGCCTCCCACCACGCTGAGGTCTGCGGCTGGGGATGACGCGCGGATGTCGCGCCTCCCTACCAGGTCTCTCCTCCGGGAGAGGCGTCGGGATGGCAGCCCACCGAGTGCGCCGTGTCTCACGGCGACGCGCTCGGGCGGAGCCGACTCCGGTTCCGTCGCTGCAACGGCCTCCGCCGAGCGGCCGGCGGCGCTTTCGAGATCGCCAGCGCCGGACGCGAGGGTCGCGTGCGCTCCGGCTGGGCGGCTGTTCGACTCCGCAGGAGTCCCCGCGTCATCGATCTCGTCGGGGTCACCGACCAGCCCGATGATCGAGCCGTGGGTTACGATCTCCTCCGCGGTGGCCAGCACTCGCAGGAGTACCCCCGAGGCCGGCGCCTCGACCTCGAGCGTGGTCTTGTCGGTCTCCACTTCGAGCAGCGGCTGGCCTTCGGTCACGGTGTCACCCACCGAGGCGACCCATCTGACGACGCGCATCTCTGTGTCGTCGCCGAGCGAGAGCTTGGGCATTCGGACCTCGTGCACTAGTCGCAGCTCCAATCGAGACAGGCTCGAACAGCTGTCACGACCGATTCCACCGACGGATAGACGAGCTCCTCGAGGGCCTTCGCATAAGGAACCGGAATGCTCCTGGCTCCGACCTGAAGCACAGGCGAACGCAGAACGTCCCAGGCCTCCGTGGTCGCTGTCGTCGCGAGCGTCGGAGCGACCCCGAAGTCGAGGCCGTCGTCGGCGAGGCACACGATCCGACCGGTCCGACGGCATGTGTCGGCGATCGCCTCGATGTCGAGCGGGGAAAGACTCACCAGGTCGAGGACGTCGACGGAGATGCCTCCTTCCGAGAGCTGCTCCGCCGCCTGAAGTGCGATCTGGGTGCCCGCTCCGTAACAGAGCACGGTCGCGTCCTCGCCGTGACGAACCCGCCGTGCCCCGACGCCGGAGGCGTCGGAACGGGTGACGTGTGCCTTCACGCGATACAGGCGGAGGTCTTCGCAGACGACGACGGGGTCGCCCTGAGTCAGCGCCCACCGCATGCACTCGTACGCGGATTGGGCATCGGACGGCGCGAGCACCGCGATCCCTGGACAGGCCGCCAGGGCAGCGTGGAGTGACTGGGAGTGCTGAGCTGCGAAGGACCCCAGTGGACCCTGACCGACGCGGACGACGAGGGGGACCCTCATCTGGCCTGCCGACATGTAGCGGATCTTGGCCGCGTTGTTCAGGAGCTGATCCAGGCCCAGATACAAGAAGCCGGCGAAATCGACTTCGACGACTGGGCGGAGCCCCGACATCGCGGCTCCGACAGCGCATCCCATCGTCGCGGCTTCCGAGATCGGGGTGTTCATCACCCGGTCGGTCCCGAAGTCCTGCGCAAGGCCCCGAGTCGCGCCGAAGGGAAAGCCGGACTCGATGTCCTGGCCGAGCAGGATGATCGACTCGTCGATGGCCATGGCGTCGCGCTGGGCTTCACAGATCGCCTCCGCGAAGGTCATCTCCGCTGCGGACTCGCTCTCGATGGTCATCCCCAGACGTCCTCGTACAGCGCGTCTTCACGGGGGGGCTCAGAGGCGCGGGCGTACTCGAGTGCCGACACCGCGACCTCGTCGACGCGTCGGCGGATCTCGTCGCATCGGTTCTCGCTGAGACGAGCGCGCCGCGCGAGCTCGCTCAGGGGATCGCGCTCGCGCCAGGTCTCGACCTCGTCCTTCGACCGGTAGAGGCCGTGTGGCGGGTCGCCTCGGGAGTGTCCCATGAACCGGTAGGTCATGCACTCGAGGAGCGCTGGTTCTCCCTCGCGGGCCCCGGCAAGCAGTCGTGCCGTGGCGGCGCGCACTGCGATGGCGTCCTGCCCGTCGACCGCTTCCGCGACGAGCCCGAACGACGTCGAGCGGGCGACCAGGCCGGGGCCGGCCGTCGACGCCGATGCCGACGTGGTGATCGCGTAGCTGTTGTTCTCGCAGACGTAGAGGACGGGGAGACCCCACAGAGCCGCGAGGTTCATGGATTCGTACACCACGCCCTGGTTGATGGCTCCGTCACCGAAGAAGGCGACGCACACGTCACCCGTTCCCCGGGTCTTGGAGGCCAGCGCCACGCCGGTGGCCAGGGGTACGGCGCTGCCGACGACGGCCATCGTGCCGAGGAAGCCCGAGGCGACGTCGGTTGCGTGCATGGACCCTCCCTTGCCTCCGGAGACGCCGGTCGAGCGGGCGCACAACTCGGCCATAAGCCGTCCGGGATCGACGCCTCGGGCGAGCGCATGCCCATGGCCCCGGTGGTGGCTGATCACCTTGTCTGTGGGCTCCAGCGCGCTGATGACCCCAGCGGCGACGGCTTCTTGACCGATGGAGACGTGCACGGTCCCTTCGACGTCTCCCTCCTCGTAGGCACGATAGGCGAGCTCCTCGAACCGGCGGATGAGCGCCATGGTCTCGTAGAGCTCGCACGCCGTCGCTTCGTCGATCTCGGTGGACTTCGAACTGCTCACGCGAGTGCTCCGTTGCTTCGGCTCATGCGGGCTTCACGAAGTGATGCCGTCGCCGGCTCGTCGACAGAGCCGTCCTCCGACAAGACGACGCAGTAGTCGACGAGAGCGGCCTCTGGGGACACGTAGCCGAGCCGGACGTCGCGTTCGACGAGCCGGGGATCACGTTGCGACGCCTCGCCCCAACCCCCGCCCCCGGCGGTTAGCTGGGAGATGACTTCTCCGTCGCGCAGATCGACGTCGGTCGCTTTCGATCCGAACTCCGGAGCGGCGTCGCGAGCTTCGCCACCGTGCTGTATCACGAAGCCGGCACGGGCCCCGGGTCCGCCACCTTCGAGCCCCCATGGCGGAACGCGTACGCGGTTGGCCACGATCGACACCTTGGCGTCGTGGCCGAGAAGCCTGTGTTCTCGCCGTATACCGAGTCCACCGCGATGCAGCCCGACGCCACCGCTGTCCGTACGCAGCTCATACCTCTCGACACGAACAGGGAAGCGGCGTTCGACGACTTCGACGGGGACGTTCCAGGTGTTTCCGACGATGGACCAGATCGCCGAGAGCCCGTCGCGGTCGCAGTTCCCTCCCCATCCCCCCTCGGGATACTCGTAGACTACGTATCGTTCGCCGGTTCGGGGGTCCGTGCCGCTAACGATCATGTTGTTCGACGAGCCGTGGTCGCACGCCATCGTGCGAGTTCCCTGAACCTGAGCGAGAGCGCGAAAGACGGCGTTGTGGACGATGCAGGTCGTCTCGTTCCCGCCCGTGCACGCCGCGGGGAAGACGGGATTCACGATGCTGCCCTTGGGAGCGATGATCGTGATCGGCCGATAGCACCCTGCGTTCGGTTCGATGTCGGGGTCGGTGGCGGCTTGGAACACCATGTAGACGCCGGAGTAGGTGTAGCCGAGGACGGAGTTCAGGGGCCCGGCGACCTGTGGCGAGCTCCCTGTGAAGTCGACCTCGACCTCGTCGCCGCTGATGCGGACGGTCACGCGGACTTCGCGAGGGACGTCGGTGATCCCGTCGTTGTCGACGTAGTCCGACGCGTGGTACTCGCCGTCGGGCAACGCGCTCAGGGAGGCGCGCATCCTCTGCTCCGAATGATCGAGGGCCATCGTCATGGCTGCTCGCACGGTCTGCGACCCGTGCCGATCAGCGAGATCCTGCACCCTCGAGATCGCGGTGCGATTCGCGGAGATCTGGCTCTGCAGATCGACTCGCATCTGTGCAGGTAGCCGGCAGTTGCCGAGAACGAGGTCCACGAGCCGGCGATCGAGGACTCCTCTGTCGACCAGCTTCAGAGGGCTGATCCGAATGCCCTCCTGGTAGTTCTCCGTGGCGGCCGAGAAGAAGCTGCCGGGGACCGTGCCCCCGACGTCAAGGTGATGCGCCCTGTTCGCCGCCCAGCCCACGAGCTCGTCGTCGACGAAGATGGGGGCGACCAGCGTCACGTCGTTGAGGTGTGTTCCCCCGAGGTAGGGATCGTTCATGATGACCATGTCGCCGGCAGCGAGCTCGTCGAGGGGAAACGCGTCGGTCACCGCGTCGACCGAGAACGAGAGAGACCCGAGATGGATCGGCAGGAACTCTCCATGGGAGACGATCTCTCCCTTCCAGTCGAACACCGCGCACGAGTAGTCGTTCCCCTCGTTGAAGATCGGGGAACACGACGTCTTGCGGAGGGTGACTCCCATTTCCCGCGACGCCGCGGCGAGCGCATAACTGATCACCTGAAGCGTGATCAGGTCGCTTCCTTCGCTCAGGGTCATTGCTGTTCCTCGTCTCGCTCGACGATCAAGGTGCCGGTCTCATGCGCGGTCGCCCTCCACCCGGGTGGGACGAGAACGGTCGAGTCGACGGATTGGACGACGACCGGGCCCGTCGTCTGGCTACCGAGGCCGAGTTCGGCTCGCAGGCACACTTCGGTCTCCACGAAGTCGCCGATGGACTCGAAGTAGACGCCGCGTGACTCGTGTCGCTCCGGCCCACTGGACGCTCTCCAATCCCACCACATGGTCGGGTCGTCCGGTGCTCCGAATCCGGTGACCCGGACCGTCACCAGCTCGATCGGGATCTCGTCGAACGAGTGCCCATAGAGCCGGTCATGGAGCCGGTGGAACTCCTCGGCTGCCGCTGCGAGCGTTTCGGGCGTGAGGTCGACGCCGTCCAAGCGGATGGCGAGATCGTGGGCCTGGCCGGTGTAGTGGAAGTTCAACCAGACTTCGACGCTGACCCGGTCGGCTTCGTATCCTTCACCGGCGAGCGTCTCGCCGAGCTCCGCAGTGAGGTCGGCGATCATCACTGCGAGCTCATCCACGACGAGCTCGTCGACGGGACGGCCGACTGAACGCAACAGGTCCCGCCGTGTCACCGACAACGCGGCACCGAACGCAGACGTGCAACCCGGGAAGGGCGGGACGAGAACTGTCGGGATCTGCAGCTCGCGAGCGATGTCGACGGCGTGGACGGGTCCTCCGCCTCCGAACGCCGCCAGCGCGAACTGGCGGGCATCACGGCCGCGTTCCACCGAGATCGTGCGCACGGCGTTGGCCATGTGAGCGTTGACCAGCCTCACGATCCCGGCGGCAGCTTCCTCCATGCTCAGGCCGAGCGGCGCAGCGATGTCGGTGTCGATCGCCACCTTGGCCGCTTCGAGGTCGAGTTGCAGTGAGCCCCCGAGGGGATACGCGACGTCGTAGCGCCCCAACACGAGATTGGCGTCGGTGACCGTGGGTCGTGCACCGCCGCGTCCGTAGCACGCCGGGCCCGGAACGCCGCCGGCAGATTCGGGACCGATGCGGAGAGCGCCGCCCGAGTCGATCCACGCCACCGAGCCGCCGCCGGCTCCGATCGTGTGGATGTCGAATGTCGGATACGCGACGTCGAGCCCACCGATCTCCATGTCGAGTCGCTCGTCAGGCACTCCGTCGACGACTCCTGACACGTCGCAGCTGGTCCCGCCCATGTCCAATGTGAGCAGGTTCTGGATGCCCACGCGCTCTCCGAGCCAACGAGCTGCAGCCACACCTCCGGCCGGTCCTGAGAGCAGCGTGGGCACCGGGGCCTCCGCTGCTGCGTCCGCGCTCATGGCGCCCCCAGAGTTGGTCATCACGGACAGCCGTCCAGCTCGCAGGCCTTCTGCGCCGAGGCGAGCAGCGAGCTCCGAGACGTAACCACGTACTGCTGGGGCGACATACGCGGCGATGACCGTCGTCGAGGTCCGTTCATACTCGCGGAAGACCGGCAGCACCTCCGTCGAAGTGAACACGACGTCGGCACCACCCTCTTCGAGCACGATCTCCTTGGTCCGCATCTCGTGGTCCGGGTTCTCGAACGAGAACAGGTACGCAATCGCCAGCGCCGTGACGCCCTTGTCCCGTAGCTCCGCCCACGCCCGCCGCACGCCGTCCTCGTCGAGTGGCGTCACGACACCCCCGTCCGAGGAGACGCGCTCGTCAATCTCCAGTCGCAGATCCCGAGGTACCAGGGGCTCGGGAACGGTTTCGTAGAGGTCGAAGAGCTTCTTTCGATGGGTGCGTCGGATCTCGAGCACATCGCGAAACCCACGAGTGGTGAGCAGCCCGGTGCGTGCGCCGCCGCGTGTCAGAATCGCATTCAAGCCGAGAGTCGTCCCCACTTTGACGTGTGAGACATCCCCTGCCGGCACCCCCGACTCCTCGAACGCGTGCATGATCCCGTCGCTCGGCTGGCCGTAGTCCGTCGGGGCTTTGAACCACGACGTCGCACCCGACTCCTCGTCGAGAACGACGACGTCGGTGAAGGTGCCGCCGACGTCGATACCGATGCGCTTCACGCCACACCCTCCCAGAGACGCGCGACGATCCGGTCCGAGGACATCGGGGGCTCGACAAGCCGAAGTCCTGTCGCATCGCTAGCCGCTGATGCCAGGGTCGCGCCCGGAAGGATCACCGGCGCCTCACCGGTGCCCTTCGCGCCGAACGGGCCGACAGGAGACGGGAAGTCTTCGATGGCGAGTATCTCGACCTCGTCGGGAATGTCAGCAGCGGTCGGCATCCGGTAGTCGACGAGGCTGTCGTTGACGGTCCGGCCGGTGGCGTCGCTGACGATCTGCTCGAGAGCCGGGTCGACCGGTTTGCCGCGGGCGGCCCAACCGGATGCAATGGACAGGCTGCGGGGCGTTCTCACGAGGTTCCGCAGTTCGGGCACGTGCTTGAGGTCGACGATGCTCTTCGGCGAGACGAGGCCGTCCTGGTGGAGAACCACGAAATCCGTTCCGCCTGCGAGGGGATACGCGCCGTCCTCGGCGAGGATCTCGGCCGCCGCGCCGATGGAGGTCGGCCTGGGGTAGCGGGGATCGCTGCGGCCGAGCTTCATCGCGATCGGCTCGCCTGAGCGTAGGTCGACGGTGACATGACGACGCGCTCGCGGATGAACGGCTGGTGTTTCGTCGGATCCTCCCCGTCGATCTCCCGGGCAAGTCGGTGACCGGCGAAGGTAGCGTCGGCAACCAGGCCCGGAACGACGCAGTCGCCGATTCGATGGACGGCGACGATCCCGGCGTCGGCGAGGCCGGTGGCGTTTGCGACCAGCGAGTGATAGAGCGCGTCGCGGGAGACGCGCTGTGTGACGAGCACGACGGCGTCGGCGGCCCACTCAACTCGCTCGTCTCTGTAGTGGTGCGAAGCCACTACCCCGCCCGGGTGGACAGCCGAAAGTGTGTGGTTGCCGACGATCTCGGCGCCGAGCTCGTAGAGCCGCCGGTGAACGTGGCCGAACTCCCCAGTGAAGTGGAGGAAGCCGCCCGGCTCGGCGTGCGGGGACACGAGCCGGACTCGATGACCGGCGATCGCGAGACGCTCGGCAAGAGACGGTCCGATGAAGTACCCGTCGGTGTCGTACACGACAACCGCCTCGCCGGGGATAGGCTTGTCATCCACCATGACCTGTTCGGGCGTCAGAACGTGGGGGGCCGAGGCGTCCACCCCAGGAATCGGATCGTGGGTCACGGGATTCAACCCGTCTCTGGACCAGGTCGATCCGGTTGCGACGACGACGATCTCGGCGCCGTAATCGAGGACGCCAGAAACGTCGAGCCGGCAGCCGGTGACGATCTCCACGTTCGCGAGCTTTGTGATCTGGCTCTCTCTCCAACCGACGAAGCGTCGCCACTCGCCCAGGCCGGGCAGGTTGGGGATCCACCCCATGGCCCCCCCGACGTCGGGCCCCGCTTCGACCAGGTGGACGCCGGCCATGTCTCGCTCGCCCAGGACGCGCGCGCATTCCAGTCCGGCCGGCCCTGCGCCAACGACCAGCACGCGACGGTGGGCGTTTGAAGCCATGGTGAACCGTTCGGGGTGCCACCCGCGCCGGAATTCCTCCCCGACCGTCGCATTCTGAGTGCACTTCAGGCGCGATCCGACGCCCCACACCGTTGCGATGCAGATGTTGCAGCCGATGCACTCGCAGATGTCGTCGAAGCGGCCTTCCTCGATCTTCAGCGGCAGGAAGGGATCAGCGATGGACGGGCGGGCGCAGCCGATGACATCCGCCACTCCTGACGTGATGACATCGACCATCACGTCGGGACTCACGAACCGCCCGACCGCGATGATCGGCTTCTTGCTGACAGATCGAGCGTGACCCACCCACGGCGCTGTCCAGTTCTCCTGGTGGATGCGACTGGGACCACTGTCGTCCTCCCAGTTCGTGATGCTCCCTACGTGGAGGTCCCAGAAGTCCACGTGGTCGTCGAGGTACTCGACGACGCGCAGCCCGTCGCCGTGGACCTCGATGCCGTCGTCCCCCCGGAGACTGTCGATGTTGAACCTCGACCCGACAGCACAGGCGTCACCCACCTCGGCCCGGATCTTCTGGAGCGTTTCCTCGAGGAACCGGACCCTGTTCTCGAACGAGCCGCCGTAGTCGTCGGTTCGCTTGTTGTAGAACTGGGCGAGGAACTGAAGCGTGATCGTGTGGAAGTGGCCGGCGTAGACGTTGATGACGTCGAACCCGGCGGAAACGGCTCTCCGCGCGGCCGAAACATAGAAGTCCTGGAGCTCGTGGATCTCGCTGACGCTCATCGCGTAACACGACTGATTGTGGAAGTCGTCGGAGTTGAGCTGGGAGACGCCCCGCGGGGGGACGCGGGTCTCGTAGTTCCCTGCGTGCGCTGCTCCGAACCACAGCTCCACGCCTGCGAGAGCACCGTGGCGGTGCACTTCGGCCGTCATCACGCTGAGATTGGCGACGTCGTCGTCATCCCAGAGCCGCGCGAAGTTGCGCGGATAGTCGTCCGATTCCGGGTGGATGGAGCAGTACTCGGTGTTGACCATCGCCCAGCCACCCTCGGCCTTCATGGCGCGGAGGCCAGCCTGGCTACCCGGTAGGTCGACCCCGAAATGCGAGCAGTGCGGCACCTGCACGAATCGATTCCGGAGGACCTTCGGCCCGATGCGAATCGGTTCGAACAAGATGTCGTAGCGGTGGTCTCTCACCCGACATGACCCGCAGGGGCCCCTCCGGCACCCGCTGACCTCGCCACCTCGGCGATGAGGTCGACCTGTTCGGGATCGTTCGAGACCGGTCCTACGATGAGATCGTCAAATCCTGCTGCGGCGATCCGCTCCATTCGTGCGCAGATGTCATCCACCGAACCGAGGAGATATGACGCCACGAGGTTCTCCGTCGGGCGCTCATGGCCCATCACCCTCCTCACGAGGGGGAGCTGAGCAGCGAGAGCCTCGTCACGATCCGCGGTGTCGACGACGTGAGTCCACTGAACGTGAAGGCGCCGGAAGGGGCGATCCCCGACGGCTCGGTTCACGATCGCGAGTTCCTGCAGCGTCAGAGCCTCGTCTCCTGCGCAGGGTGCGAGCCAGCCGTCAAACCGGCAGATCCGGCGAAGAACGGGATCGGCCATCTGCGGGAGATCGTTCGACGACCCCGAGTCCGGGACCCGGCCGCCGCCCGCGACGACGATGGGGACGCGCCATCCCGGTCGTGGCGCGATGGTTATCTCGTCGAAGGGATAGAAGGGCCCGACGGAGCTCGCCGGACCCTCAAGCAGGCGTCGGAGCGATTCAGCCACCTCGTCGGTGCGCGGACCCCGTTCCCGCAGCTCGAAGCCGAAGATCTCGTATTCCGAAGCCATCCAGCCCGAGCTCAGTCCCACTGTCAGGCGCGGGCCGGCAAGGACCGCGAGGCTTGCGATCTGCTTGGCGAGCATCACCGGGTGACGCGGTCCTGCCACCAGCGACGCCGTTCCCAGTTCGAGTCGCTCCGTAACTGCCGCGGCCGCCGCGAGCGCCACCACCGGGTCGAGCCACGCGCCGGTGTGGACTTCAGCTCCGCTGGGCAGGAGGTGATCGATGACCCACAAGGAGTCGAATCCTGCGTCCTCCGCGCGCGAAGCGAGTGACCCGACGGTGTGGTTCGCGCCGCCCACAGAGTCGGAGCCGAACGTCGGGAGCCACAGGCCGAGCCTCATGCGAGCGTGCGGAGGACGTCGTCCATGGTCGACAGAACGCGATCGATGTGAGACTCCTCATGGGCCGAGGAGGTGATCGCGGGATGGAACGGTGGCCACAGGACACCGCCGGCCATCATCCCCAGCAGGACGCTCCGGGTCATCTCGGGTTCGCCGGCCAGGACGTCGCGGCGATTCGACACGGCGGTCACTCCGAAGTGGATCTGCGCGATCGACCCGACACCGGTCACCGTCGACTCGATCCCCCGATCGGCAACGATCGCCCGCAACCCCGACCTGAGCATCTCGCCGGATGAGTCCGCGCGCTCAAGTGCGTCCGTCGTTTCGAGCACTGTGAGTGTTGCTGCGCCGGCGGCAATCGACAGAGGGTTCTCCGTGAAGGTGCCGGACTGGAAGACACGACGGTCACCGGCGTCTGCTCCGAGCGTCGCTTCCATGAGCTCTGCCCTACCGCCGAACAGAGCCAGAGGGAGGCCGCCGCCAATCGCCTTGCCCGCCGTGGCGAGGTCCGGAACGACCCCGAGGTAGCCCGGCGCACCCGCAAGGCCGAGGCGCAGCGCGCACAGCACCTCGTCGAAAATGAGGAGAGCCCCGTTCCGGTGGACCGCGTCGCGCACGGTCCGCGCGAACGCCGGCGTGGCAGGCACCGACCCACCACTCGAGAAGGCGACGGGCTCCATGATGACCGCGGCGAGCTCGTGACCGACCTCATCGATGATCGCCGCTGCTGCCTCCGGCGCGTTGTACGGAAGCACCACCACCTCGTCAAGGACGGCAGGTGACATGCCGGCGTAATCGGCCACAGGATCGGGTCGTAGCGGCGGCCCCTTCGGTGTTGGGGTGTGAGCAGAGACCAGAGCCCAATCGTCAGAGCCGTGGTAGTTTCCCTCGAACTTCGCGATCTTGTGACGCCCAGTCACGGCGCGTGCCACCCGGATCGCAGACCGGGTGGCCTCCGAGCCGGTGTTCGTGAACCTCAGCTTCTCGAGATACGGCATGTGCTCTCGTAGCCGCCTGGCGTACTCCAACGACTCCCTCACGGGCATCATCGGGTTCGCCATCACGCCTACTTGTTGTTGGACGGCGGACACAACGGCCGGGTGAGAGTGTCCGATGAGCAGAGGACCCGCGCCCATCAGCAAATCGACATACGTGCGGCCGTCGACGTCCGTGAGCGTCGCGCCTGACGCCGATGCAACGAATACCGGATACGGCGCGACTACCTTCGCCTGGCCTGAGACGCCCCCAGGAAAGATGGCCCTTGCTTCCTGCCAGATTCGGAGAGAGGTAGGGGTCGCTGCCGTGTAGTCGCTATTGAACGAAGTCACAGATCCTGAAGCGGGATCTCCCATCGAGGCCCGCCCCTTCGGTTCGATAGTCGATACGGAGTACCAATGAACGGTACAACGATGTGCACCGCCATTTCAAGGGCTGAATCCCCGACGCGACCGACCGTCCGTCCGCGTCAAGAAGGTCAAACGCTGTGGCCACGACTTCCGAATATCCGAGCACTAGCGCCTCCAGGTGCTGCTGCATGCCGCCGGAATTACCTGGCCCGACCGGCCATCACCAACCCATCGGAACTCGCGCCCCCCACTCATTCGCAGAGAGTCAGCAGAGACGGACCCGGCCACCCACGAACTCCATGGATGCGAACGACGTTGCGTTTGCGCCGGGTCTTCCAGGACGCGCCGCTCGGGACTTCGCCCAGAGCAGCGTCCGCTCGCTCCAGGACAGGAGTCTACGAGTTGATGACAGCGGACGAAGAGGACGCCAGTGTCGCCGAGTGCGGGGCACCCAGTCCATGACTGACTTGTGCCGCCGCATCGCGCAGGCGGCCGCGACACTCGAGGATGCGGTCCGCCGATACGCGCGCTGCCGGAACGGACATACTCAACGCTCCCGCGACATGTCCGGTGTAGTCGAAGACGGGTACTGCGAGCGAGCGGTGACCGATCGCCAGCTCTTCGTCGTTTATCGCATAGCCCTGGGAGCGGATGTCTGCGACTCTCTCCAGGAGGGCATCGAGAGTGGTCAGCGTATTCGGGGCCCGCTTCTCGAACGGGCCATCGGCAACGAGCCGGATGACCTCGTGGTCGGCAAGACCGGCCAGCTGGACCTGCCCGGAGCATGTGCAGTACGCCGGGAGTCGAGACCCGACACTCGATCGCGTCATCAGTATCGCCTCAGCCTCGATCCGGTCGACATACACGATCTCGGCACCATCGAGGACCGTGACGACGACGGTCTCGTTGAGGTCGGCTGCCAACGCCTCCAGATGGGGTCGCGCAACTTGTGGCAGATTGGTCGCCTCTAAGGCAGCCTGACCGAGAGTGATGAGGGTTGGGCCAGGTATGTATCCGTCAGCCGTGAGCCGAAGGAACCCCAGAGCGTCCAGGGTGCGCACCAGCCGATAGACGGCCGCCTTGTTCCAGCGCAGCTCCGATACAAGCTGGGCGAGTGTGACCGGGCGACGCAGGTCGGCAACCGTCAACAGGAGATGTGCGGCCTTTCCAACGGTCTCCACGTAGTAGCGTGGGTCTGCTCCGACGGCCTCTGCACCGGTCGCCATGTCCCTCCTGGCTGTCGCCGGTTCTCGCCGTTCCATTGGCTGAACAGTAGTTCCGTAGTGTCGTAGGCAACGTCGACCACGGCGGCCGATTTCTCGGCGGGCCGCGGCGATAGTCCAGCCTCGTGCCACCGGGTGAAACTGGCTATTAACGTATCAGAATCCGAATCGACGTAGTGCTCAGCGATACACACTTGCTCGCAGGGACAGCGCGTCTTGGAACAGGCAGGCGGCGGGGTAAGAGGACCATCGACGGCAAGCCGAGCCCGCACCAGCCCCACCGGGTGGGGAGTCGTTTGCCCAAAGAGGCGGCCTGATCACACAGAAACCCCTGTCCACAGAACCGGGGGCGGTCTCACGCGGTCGTCGCAACAGCTTGGGCGAACGCTTCGGATGGTGTAATCCAGCCGAGGGTCTGTCGAGGGCGGCCGTTGAGCTCTGCGGCGATCTCGTCGAGCCGGGCCTGGTCGTGCCGGCTGAGGTCAGTGCCCTTTGGGAGGTACTGGCGGATGAGGCCGTTGGTGTTCTCGTTGGTGCCGCGCTGCCATGGGGCGTGGGGGTCACAGAAGTAGACGGCCATGCCGGTGTCGATGCTGAACTCGACGTGCTGGCCCATCTCTTTGCCGCGATCCCAGGTCAACGAC